>WTJX01000741.1 GCA_011524675.1 Cytophagales bacterium | reverse complement strand
AAAATCCTCATTTACCCTCAGTAAACTGCGGTTTTAAAATGTTGAAAGCCTTGACTAAGCACAAAATCTTAGTTATGTAAAGCATTCTAGTAAACATTCGGTAAAGCATATATGCTTTAGCTAACAGCTACTGTCAAGCTAATTTCATGAGTTTCTATCTCTTGTAGTAAGGTCTCTAAGGCTATAGGCTTCACTCCCAACTGTTCACATACCAGTCCTCCGGCTAGGTTAGAGATCATACTCATACTGTGATGCGATAAGCCTACCGCCAAACATAAAGCCGCCGTAGCTATGACTGTATCGCCAGCACCTGACACATCTACTACTTTTCGTGTAAATGCAGGCAACAATTCCCCTTCATCTCCCATATCATCGGCATGGATATACATACCATGCTCTGCCAATGTTATGAGTGTAGCACTATGATTCAATTCTTTTTGTAATGCTTTCGCTGCCAAATGAAGACTCTCCAAACTGGCTGTAGTCCCTATATTCAAGCCTTCTTGTATCTCCTTTAGGTTAGGTTTGAATAAACTTACCTCTTTATATGCCAAAAAGTTTTCTTTCTTAGGATCAACTACCACAGGGAGATCAAATACCTTGGCTTTTTTGACTACATGCGCTATGAGTTCGGGTGTGATCGTTCCTTTGTTGTAGTCTTCAAAGATAATCAAGTCTATTTGATGAAGTAGCGCAGTGATTTCACTTATCAAAGAAAGGTATTCATTCTTGTTCAGCGGCATTTTGGATTCTTCATCAATACGCAGTACTTGCTTATCATATGAAAAAACACGGTTTTTTATAGTGGTTTTTCTTTCGGTACTTCTGATGATGCAGTCTGAACTGAGCTGCTGTGCGGTGAGTAGATTTAAAAAATCTGTTCCTCCTTGGTCTTCGCCAATAACAGAGCAGATGATAGGTTTTGCTCCTAAGCTCTTGATGTTTAGTGCGACATTTGCCGCACCGCCCAATCTTTTTTCTTTTTTCTCTACGTCCACGATAGGTATGGGTGCCTCTGGAGAACTACGGGTAGATGTTCCCCAGACATAGGCATCTATCATGACATCTCCTATGATAAGTACGCTGAGCTTTTTGAATGCTTCTTTCAGTTCTTGTGTAGAAATTGGTGTACTCATTCAGAAGGAAAAAAGTATTATGATAATTTAGCTAAACAAGCTTTGATTCTCGCTACCGCTTCGGTGATTTTTTCGTCAGAAGCTGCATAAGAGATACGTATGTTATTTGGTGATCCAAAAGCATCTCCTGTAACGGTAGCTACATGCGCATCCATTAGGATAAACATCGCCAAATCACTTGCGTCTTTTATCTCTGTTCCTTCTGGTGTAGTCTTCCCAAAATAACTACTTACATCTGGGAAAATATAAAATGCTCCTTGAGGTACATTGACAATGACACCAGGTATCTCTTTTACCAACGAAATAATTAAATCTCTTCTTCTAAGGTATGCTTTTTTCATTTCTTCTGTACAAGCTTTGAGGCTATCTACATCCTCATAGGCTGTGATAGATGCTCTTTGAGCAATAGAGCAAGTACCAGAAGTCATCTGTCCTTGTATTTTGGTTACCCCTTTAGCTAACCACGCTGGAGCACAGATATATCCTACTCTCCATCCTGTCATGGCAAAACCTTTGGACATACCATTGACAGTAACCACTTGATTTTTTACATCTTCTATGGTAGCCATACTGTGGTGCTGACCTGTATAGTTGATGTATTCGTATATCTCATCTGCCAAGATCATTACATTAGGATGCTTACTCACCAAAGCAGCCAAATCTTCCAAATACTCTTTTGGGTATAAGGTTCCTGTAGGGTTACTTGGCGACGAAAACATAATGGCTTTTGTCTTAGAAGTGATCGCAGCCTCTATCTTTTCGATGGCAGGAATAAAGTCTGTGTCTATCGAACTCTCGATGATGATCGGCGTAGCCCCTGCAAGCTTTACCATCTCGCTATAGCTTACCCAATAAGGCGCTAATATGATTACCTCATCCCCAGGGTTTGCCAAGGCTAGAATAACATTAGCCAAAGAATGCTTTGCACCTGTAGATACAACAATATTTTCTGGACCGCACTCAATGCCATTATCTCTTTTTAGCTTTGAGACGATTGCTTTTTTCAACTCTGGGTAGCCTGGTACGGGTGAGTATGATGACCAACCTTCGTCTATCGCTTTTTTGGCGGCATCTTTTACATATTGTGGCGTATCGAAATCTGGCTCTCCTACACTAAGGCTGATTACGTCGTTTCCTTCACCTGCCAGCTCTCTTGCTTTCTGAGTCATGGCTAAAGTGGCAGATTCTGCCATTCTGGTGATTCGGTCTGATAATTCAAAAGAAGGTGTTACGGTTTCCATTTTAATAAACTATTTAAGAAGGTAAAGGTAGTAGAACTAATGATGACTAGCAAGCGGATAGTTAAGTTATATGTAGGCACTCGCTAAACTATGGATTGATTCTCATCAATCAGTCAATAGTCGATGGTCGATAGTCCATAAGCTTTCTTAAAAGTAGCTAGTATTAAGTACTTAGTCTTTAGTAAAAAACAGCCCATCATACAAAATTCATAATACACTAAATAAGCCACTTTCGTGGAATGTAATCTAGCTCTACCGAGTATCTAGTCGCTAGTATCTGGTATCTAGTATTAACGAGTCCATGGTCGATAGTCCATGAGCAGTTAGCTATTCCCCCTTTTTAACACTAAGTCATTAGTATAAAGCACGAAATTTATTAAACACTAATCGTTAATCACTAACCACTAAAAAAAACTCATACCTCATAATTCATAACTATCTCTACTCATTAACCTTTGATCTTTTTGTGAAATCGTTAAATAGTATAGTAGTTTTGTATTAATTCTACTTTACGAAGTTAAACTTGTAAATAAAACCTGACAGGTTTTATGCTTTAAATGGATTTTTATTCATACCGTCTGGCTGTTTTTTTAACGCAAACCTGTCAGGTTTTGGTGATAATCCCTATCATCGTAAAGTAGAATTAGAAGGCTTGGCATAAATATTTTTTTGTGCTTAGTCAAGGATTTTAAAATTTCAAAACCACAGTTTACTAATTGTAATGACAAAAGTTTTATTCGTTTGCTTAGGTAACATTTGCCGCTCTCCCATGGCACAAGGTATTTTTGAGTCCCTACTCAAAGCGCACCCACAGTCCAACATCTCTTGTGATTCGGCAGGTACAGCGTCTTATCATATAGGTAAAAGTCCAGACCCTAGAACGCTGCATGTATTAGAAAAACACCATATCACCACCTCCCAAAAAGCAAGGCAACTCATCCCTAATGATTTTGAAAGCTTCGATTATATTTTGGTCATGGACAAAGAAAACCTATCCGATGCGCATGCATTGTCAAAAAGCATAAAGCAACCCAAAGCCAAAGTACAGTTAGTACTAGACTACGGCAATACAGCGGAAGAAGAAGTACCAGACCCTTATTATGGGCAAAAAGATGGTTTTGAGTATGTCTATACCTTGTTGGATGAGGCACTGAGAAACTTTTTAGCTCAGATAACAAGATAACCTTACCTTGTTATCTATAGATTCATTCTGATCTAAACTGACAGGTTTGATTAAATAAAGATCTGACAGCTTTGCAAAGTCTTTATCGTTTGATGGTGTTTCCACTTTCGTGGAATGAGGTCAAGCCGTTTAATTGTATTTTTCTAAGGTTTCTGTTTTCAGCTTACCATCCTAGCTTGTATCACTGCCTTACCAATGATGGATCAAGTATTAAAGAGTGACGGCTTAAAATGAATAATTGGCGTTTTTAAAGTCTTGAGTCTAAATGGAGAGAACCATGTTGTCAAGTACAGTAGAGTAAAATAACGTGCGCCATTGGTAGTAACTAGACTTCTTAGAACTCAAAAAAGCCGAATGGCGGAAACACAAATGTCAAAGGTTTGCTTTTTTGTACTTTGCTGCTCCTCACTAGCTGGTTCTTAACTAAAAATAGACTTTAGTTTAGTTATCAAATATGATAATTTGTTTTAGCTACCTTACAGCTTCTCTACTTCTTCTTTTGTAAGACCAGTAGATTTGACAATCAAATGTAAAGCAACTCCATTTTTTTTAAATTCTTTAGCTATCGTTAGCCTTTCTACATGCTTACCTTCAATTATTCCTTCTTTTCTTCCTTCTTCTTTCTGAGATTTGAGGATACTATATTCATCCCACTGTACCTTTAGATTTTCTTCGTATAATTTCATTTGACTAGAATTTAAGTTCGCTATCTCTGCTTCCTTGAATAATTTTTTAAAAAGTTTTGTCTGTAGCTTTTTGGGAATCTCTTGGAGTTTATCCATATTCTTTAAAACAAACATCCATTTATCAAAATTCGTTTCCAATTCAGCTTCTGTTTTT
>WTJX01000031.1 GCA_011524675.1 Cytophagales bacterium | reverse complement strand
AAGCCAAATAAGTATGCAAGTGAGAAGCCTGCCCCGTAGGGAAACGCCCTAACTTCGTAAAGTAGGACTAAGCATTAAATCCAAATTATGCATTAGAAAATCCGTGCCTGCCGCAGGCACGGTATTCCGAAACTAAGTAATTGCAAATCAGTTGTTTCATTAACTTATCTTATTTAACCGTAGCGGTGCTATGCTGAAATAAGATAAGTACTTGGTTTATTGCTACTTAACTTTTCAAAACGAATTCTAATGCGTGTTTTGGGTTAAAAAAAAGGGGATTTGAAACTATTTTTTCAATGTGCTTGGTAGAGGAGGTACGTTCAATACTTCTTTTTCATCGGTCATACTATTTGTTGTTGTATTAGCATCACCATACCAATATACCCCTACACCATATCCCATATCACAGATTTTACCAGCCCAAACTTCCATGTCTAATTGTAATGATTTTCCAAAAGGCATAACATCTAAGGCTCTATTTCTCAATTCGGTGCTATAGCCAGATGTATTTCGATCTGCGTAATTTTCTTTTGGCTTACGGTGTAACTTATCAAAAAGATGTGATCTTACTTGTGCATGAAAAGGATGTTCATAAAAATCCGTCATTTTTCCTCCCCAAGAATAGGCGTAGTAATCTTCTGTGCCTGTACCAAATAGAGAAGGGAAGTCTTCACCATCTACCCATATTTTTTCATCACCTTCTCCCCACCAGTTTTCTACTGGATTCATGATAGTGAGGGCATCGCCTACATAAACTCCTCTACCTTTGAGGGTAACATAGTTCCAGTCAATGCGAGGTCTTGTAGCCACTGGATATTGTCCTCTCCATCCTGCGTGGAAATACATACTTTGCTTATTCCACTTCCAGCCTCCTATTACGGCTTCCAAGTTAACATCAACGTCATTGTCACTAAGGTTTTGGATACTGATATTTGCTGATTGTTGATAAGGCATTACCCAACGACAAGAAAGTGTACCGTCTTCTGCTACCGTATGGTCCCATCCTTGATAGGGATGTAGCCCTATGCCTGTACCAAAAAAATCTCCTATAGGTGTCCAAACGGTTTGTTTACCATCAAACTCTATTTTCAAAATTATTTTACGTGTTACTTCTGGATCACTTGCATAGTCTCCTAGCTTTAATTTTAATGTACGTATGGCAGCATTACCTTTGGGCAAGTCCAGTGACTTTTCTTCTTTTTTAGCAAGAGTTGTTCTCATCGTCTTCTTTGTACCTTTGGTTACATTGGTAGGCTGTAATAATTGTTCACCAACTTCTTTGATGAGGCTTTGATTATTTTTAATATCGCTAAGCTCAAATGTTTTGATGTCTGCCTTGTCGGTGTATTCTCTAAAGGTATATTGAAAGAAAAAAGGTTTTTTTGAAACTGTTATTTTACAGCTTTTGGCATAGGGTATCGGAAAAAAAGAAACGGAAGACATCAAAGATTTATGTGCAAAAGGGTACGGGATTTCTCCGTCTCCATTAAAGAAATTATATAAATTAGTTTCTATGCGCGGTGTTTTCTCTCCATCCAAATAAAAACGTACCGTGATATCCTCTATTTCTTTTACGGGCATCCATACTCTTACGAGAGCACCAGGAGCTAAGTGTTCCATCAATACCCATTCTTTTTCTCCCTTTTCATTAAGCTCTGTACGTATAAACCGATTATTAGGGCCTTCTTTGGTGTTTGGTGCTGTGAAGTCTGAATTGGCAAACCACCCTGTTTTGTCTTTGGGTGTCTTGGACGCTCTATTATAGCTACTATGTTGCTTTAATCTAAAATCATTCGTAGGATAATGTGCTATCTTATCTCTATCTATCATTTCTTTCAAAAGGGATGCTGTACTAATGGTTTGAGCAAAGCTCGTGCTTATGGTAAAAAAAAATACCATTAAAAAAATGTGTTTTATTTTCATACTATATTCTTGTTTTTGTGTTTAAGTAGTCGTTCAAATATACTTATGTTAAAAAAAGCTTTGTGCAATGAGGGTTAACCCCAAATATGCTAAGGTGCTTTATAATTTATATTTCCTTTGAGCCAGTCATAACTAGCAAATTGATATTTATCTCCTTTTTTAGGTGAAAATAGTTGGTATGATACTGTTACTTTACTCCATGCCTCCCATTGTTCGACTAAGCGCTTTACTACTTCTGGATGTTGGGCAGCAATGTTATGATCTTCATGGATGTCATTATCTAAATCAAACATTTTTTTACTTTGAACAAACAATTTATACTTACCTTCTCTAATGATTCCTGACCTACCCCCAGTATTCATTCTCCAACAAAGACGCTCACGAGGAGATGTTTTTTGAACTTGTGCGATGTATGATGTCAAGTCTTTGCCATGTAATTCTTCTTTTTTAATTTCACCTCCTGCTAGAGCCACAGCAGTAGCACCTATGTCTAGTGTACTCACTATACCATCATAAACTGTTTCTTGGTTAATTTTTTTTGGCCAATGTACAATGAGAGGAATGCGTAACCCTCCTTCGTCAAAGCTTCCTTTAGCGCCTTTCAAAGGTCTGTTGTCTGATGTTCTTTTCATTCCTCCATGGTCACTCAAAAACCAAATAATGGTATTTTCTGTAAGACCATGTTTATCTAAAGTTTGCATTAACTTGCCTACACCTTGGTCTAGCTCATCTACCATGGCAGCATAAACACTTCTACTATGTGGTGTAACACCAGGTACTTCTGTCATCTTGTCTTCAGGATATTTAGCTATCGTTTTTTCCGGTGCTTCTAACTCTAAATGTGGCGCATTGTAGGACATGAACAAATAAAATGGATTTTCTTTATTCCTATTAATGAAGTCTATGCCCGCGTCGGTAAGTACATGTGTTACATACCCTTTCCATGGGATGGGAGTAGTATTATGTAGTATAGGCAAGGTATGATGTAAATCTCTTGCTCCCCACGGTCTTTTTTTCTTTTGATATAAGTCTCCGTAGGTATTTAAAGGAAAGTAGGTAAGTCCACCCCCTAAAAAGCCAAACCAATCGTCAAAACCTACAGCGTTGGGGTGTTGGTGGGGTGCTGTTCCCATATGCCACTTGCCTACACCACCCGTGGTATAACCTTGTTTTTGCAAAAGAGAAGCAAAAGTAAGCGTACCTTTAGCAAAACCTTGCTTTGGGTCAAGGGGTTGAGGTGGGTTTCTATAATAACCAAAAGAAGATTGGTTTCTACCAGTAATGAAACCTGCTCGTGATGGTCCGCACATACAACCTGTTACATAAGCAGAAGTAAAACGTCCACCATTGCGCGCTAACTTGTCAATGTTAGGTGTTTGTATATCTTGGCAGCCATAAACACCGAGATCTCTATAGCCTAAGTCGTCTGCCATGATGACTATAATGTTTGGTCTATCTGATGAAGTATTTCCCTTTTTTGCTATAGATGTGCTTAGGATAAATAAGAAAAAGTAACATGCGAATTGTTTTATCATAATTGTTTTTAAAGGGTTAAAAAATAGGTTGTACGAACTTATTGTAAGTGCTTTGCTATTGCGTAAAACACTTACAATAAAAGAGAGAGGGTTTAGTTTAGAATTATTTTAGCTACACTTGCAGTATTAATATCTCTAAGAAGGTAAACCCCTGACGATAGCTTCGATAAATCTATGGTGTTTTTTAAGGGAGTAATCTCTTGTTGAAGCAATACATCACCACTCATTGAAAGTAGTTGAACACTTGCTCTTTGTATGTCTGATGGCAAATTGATATGTAATATATCTTCTGCTATAGGGTTGTTGTATGTAGCACTACCCTCAGATCCAAATAAGGCATTTCCAACATTAGAAATAACGGATACATACTGACCACCAAATATTTTTGTAGATTGAACGACTACAGGATTGCTTCCTGTGTTTGTGACCAATACAGGAGTGATTTTATTTTCGACTACATAGAAGTCATCTCCAAAGCTTAAAACACCACTACCTGTTATAGAAGGTTCGTAACTATCTGTTCCTATTTCAGCTTTCAATTGTAATTCATCTGTTGCATTGACAGCTTCCACATTCAATTTGAAAGGGTAAAAAAGCGTATCAGCAACCGTATTACTACCTGTTGTTGGACTTATATCACCTACTGTAAAATTAATCGAAACAGACTCTCCTACGGCTAGTGTTTGAGCTATAGTATGAGATTCAGAACCTGAACTAGACACGCTATTTGTAAGATCGAAATTGGATGTAGTATACGTTTGTGCATTCAATAAAATAGTACTTAATGCAAAGGATAATAATAAAGATATTTGTTTCATCTGTTTAAAATTTATAATGTTGAACATGAAACAAATGTAGATGAAGTCTACGGTTTTGAGGGGGTAAAAAACTTACTTTGAAAGGGTAATATACCCTCAAAAGTGCTTTTCTGATGTTTTTAAGC
>WTJX01000336.1:1821-4408 GCA_011524675.1 Cytophagales bacterium | reverse complement strand
AAAAATAAAAAAGTGTAATAAAAACAAATGTAAACGTAATTTTTCTCATGATAATGATATTAAAAGGTTTGTATAGCAGTAGCAAAAGGTTTGGTTACTGCGATTCTTTGTGATGACCAAAGCAAGGAAATAATAAACTATGATGTAAGTATTAATAGGCTTTGAACTTGTTTTCATGCGCTTGAAATTTGTTTTAACGCATTTTAGCAGTGGATTTGATCGTTTAAACTTCCTTAAAAACACTTAATTATGATGGAGTGAATTTTTATGACACTGAAAAACCATTACAAACTTTAGACTTCCCCAAATAGTCGACAATATTGTGGATGATAGCAAGGCTATAAAAATTGTCATCAGTGAGCGTATATTATACAGAGAATTATGTTTCGGGATTATGTATATATAGTAGTTCTACTTTACGAAGTTAGGGCGTTTCCCTTCGGGTCGGGCTATCCGCTATATCTTTTTTGCCCTTTGAGGGGCAAAAAAGGATGCCGCTTCTATCCCTAACGCATAAAAAATCAACTTTAGTTTTAACTTCGTAAAGTAGAAGTAGATAAAAAGCTAGTTTACATAAAATCAGATTATCCAGCTTTTTATAAAAGTGTGCATTAAGTAGAAGGTAAAAAGTTAGTAGGGTTGAAACATGAGATCATTCATGCAAAGAAGATAAAATAAGCTAGTAATGAAGGAAGGTTAAGTTTCAAGAATCGTTTGAAAGTGAAATCAATGTTTTTTTGAAAAAGATGGTTTTTAAAATGCTATGAAAAATCTTAATTTTTCATAGCATTCTGTTTTTTTACATGGCGTAGCTTTTATATTCTTTTCTAGCTCTTTCATCGAACTGAAATTAATATCACTATCCAATCTATTCGTTTTTCACCAACTTAGCTACTTTCGTGCCTTCACTAGTTTCTAAATGCAAGAAATAGATACCGTTGGGTAGATAATGCAACTGTTCTAAAACAACACCGCTGTCATTTACTTCACGAGACACAACTGATGCTCCTAAGTAATTCTTGATACTCAGATGGTATATTTGTTTGCCACTTTCTTCTGGGTATTGAATTGTCAGGTTACCTGCTGTTAAAGGATTTGGAAAGACTTCCACCTCTGCCGTTGATTCGTTTTCAACGGTACGTAAGTTAGCAGAAACTGAAACAGTTTGAGAAACGGTACTACTTCCATCAAAGTCTATTTGGCGTATACGATAATAACATGTACTCCCTTGCTTATACGTATCATCATCAAAGAAATAATAGTTCATGCGGTAGCTAGTACCACTGCCATCGACATACCCTATAGAGTCATAATCTATAGCATCATCTGAACGTTCTATAACAAAGTAGTCATTATTTCTTTCTGATGCTGTAACCCATGACAAGTTAGGAATATCTTGTATCAGCTCAGCATAAAAACGCACAAATGAAACAGGTAAAGGATTTAGAACATCAGGCTCTTCTGTCGTAGCAAAGGTGACAGCACTAGACATGCTAAGCAAATTAATTGCATCATTTTGTATACTTCCTGCGCTTATTGTAGCCCCTGCAAGCGGTGTAGCTTCAAGCATAGTCCACTCTGTACCATCGTGATATGCCATCTCAAGACTATTAAGGTCATTGATACCACTCAGTCTTTGGCTTCCATCCCAACTTAGGCTTACCGAATAAGAAGGACTAGCATTTGTACCAAAGTCGATGTCCCAATACTCCACAACACT
Source organism: Cytophagales bacterium (assembly GCA_011524675.1). Taxonomy (GTDB): domain Bacteria; phylum Bacteroidota; class Bacteroidia; order Cytophagales; family JAAEPT01; genus WTJX01. The sequence goes on along the minus strand of WTJX01000336.1, from coordinate 2,688 downwards.
CACCCTAGTCAAACCATCTTCTATATTGCCATGAGCATTGCTTAGTGCTGTAGGATCAGTATAAAAATATTCTACTGTCACCTCATCTGTACTAGCATCGGTACTGCTAGACAGTGTTATAGGAGCATAGATGTCATTCTTCCCTACAGGGAACTCAAAGTCAGCATCGCCAATTTTGGTGAGTGGACCATCAATAAAGCCCTCTACAGAGGCATTGACCACACTTGATCCATCAAGTAAGGTCAAGCTATTTGTAGAAGAAGTATGTAGTTGTCCTTTGGTCAAGTCTAGCGTACCACTAAGCGTAGTAGCATTTGCCAACACTATGGTGTCGTCTGGATTTGTTTTAGTTAGGGTGATATCATCAAAAGCAATGCTATTGCCACTAATTTCTCCATCCAATGTACCATTAAATGTAATCCCTCCATCGGTTACTGTAAATACACCATCGTTTTCAATGCTTTGGCTTACCTTAAAGTCTCCAGCGTTGATGCTAAATTCACCATAGTTATAAAGAGTACGGGTTTGTGCTGTTGTTCCTGTGATGACAGGATAGTCTGTAACTCCTTGACCTGTAGCGGTGATATAAGCATCTTTACTATCGCTAGGCACACTGCTATAACACCAATTAGCTGTATTGTTCCAGTCGTTATCGCCTGCTTGTCCGTGCCAAATAGATAAGTCACCATTTCCATTGTCTAAGCGGCTTAAAATCACATTGCCTAAACTAGTTTCTGTTAACGTAAAACGAGTAAGAATATTACCTACTCCTTCTTGTGTCTTTACCATTACTTCAGAACTCTCAGTCAAATAATAGTTTTGAGTAACGGATATACTTCTTTCATCAGAAGAGATGATTTTGACCCC
>WTJX01000336.1:0-1721 GCA_011524675.1 Cytophagales bacterium | reverse complement strand
CCACTAGCAGGAGAAATATAATAAGCGGTATCTCCATTAGCAGAAAAACGGTCTATATTATTTGTTCCTGCGGCAATATTCCAAGTATAGCCCTCTTCTCTCACCACGATAGGGTATTCCGTACCACCTGTACAAACATAAAAGTCATCGACAGTAGGAGAAGTAAAAAGCTCTATTTGCTCATTGCCTAACTGGGTTACAGGTACAAATGTTACTCTTACATAACCATGAATTAATAATTCTGTTAACCTTATTTCCACTTCTGAGTCTTCTTTAAGTATACCCGTCCATACGTTTTCTACATTAGTAATAGTAGAGTTGTTTGTAGCTACGAGTTTACCATCAACATACAAGTCTACAAAGTCATCGGCAAACATATCTATCTGATAGTTTCCACAGGCAAAACCTCTACGTTTATATACCATATTCCATAAATCTGAATCGGTACTTGGACAACCTACATAATAGTCAGCATCATAAGCTGAAAGCGCGGGATCACCGATAGGATCCCAATAATCTTGAGTATTAAAGTCATAAGTGTTAGAGTCTCCAAACGAGGCATAACCAAAATAGTGCTCTAAATCCTGAGAGTTATTGCCATAGAAGTATTCTTTCCACTCAAAATCTCCAAATGCAGCAGTGTCTCCTACTGTTCCAGAAGTAACATCGATATATACAGAATCGCTCGTAGCACATGTCCCCATCAGTACATCTGATGTTACCGTGTAATATTGGTTGGTAGCAGGAGAAACGGTGATGGAATTGTCTGTGGTCGCATCTATGTCATTGGTAGGATACCAACTAATCTCTTTACTAAAGTTAGTACCCAAGACTACTTGATCTCCACCACTACAAAGACTAGTCGCATCTACATCATTTATTTCTAATTTTTCAAGCGTAATGATGGTAAGTGTATCTCTGAACGTACTGTCTCCGCAGACCATTTGAAATTCTACTTTAGCCGTCTCTTCTGTGCCTGTTGGCGTAAAATTTACTGTACTTTCTGTATATGAATTGAGGGAAGCCTCATGACCTGTACTACTAAACCATGCATATCTCCCTCCAAAGCTTGCCGTGTCTGCTTCGATGCTAAAACTTGAATTCGTACATAGGTAAAGTGTGTCTGTATTGGGAGTGGTGATGAGTGGGTTTGCCTCTACTGCCACAAAACTTACTTCCAACGAATGATCCTCCGATACATCTACATGCTTTATTTCTACTTCGCTTGATTCATTGAGTACCCCTGTCCATACATTGGTATAACTTTGTGTACTACCATTTGTATTGGTTTGTTGGTATACCAATATGCCGTCTACATACACTTGAACGACATCACTACCGTGGCTTAAGCCTAGGTCTAGTTGATAATAACCACAATCAAAGCCCTTTCGTTTGGTGCTGACCGAAAAATTATCGTCTGCGCTAGGAATACAACCTACATAATTGCTTGCCTCACTTGGTGTTTTTGTTTCGTCCCAATAATCTTTGGTATCAAAAGACATGTCTTCCATAGTATAATACCCTAGGTAAGAGGTAAAGTCTTCATTGTCATATACATAAGAAATCCATTGTCCATCTCCTAACACACTTGGATCTCCTACGCCTCCGCTAGGATCGATCAATACTGAATCATAACATACTTCACCTTCTGTCCCTGTACTTGAAACGGTATAGTACTGACTTACTAAAGGGCTAAGCGTAATCGAGTCTTCATTCTCGGC
>WTJX01000005.1 GCA_011524675.1 Cytophagales bacterium | reverse complement strand
AATTAAGAATGAAAAATAAAATCACTAATCGTTAGTTTAGTTTTTTTAGAAATTCTTTTTTTATTAGTTTAGCGGTATGTACATTACTAAATTCTTTTACTATTCGTGTTTTCTTGCCTTCTTGCTTTCGTGTGGCAAGCCTACAGACCAACAAAGTACTTCTTCCCAACAAGCTGAACCCTCTCAGCAAACAAACACCCAAGAGACAATAGATAATTACCTAGAGATACCCGAGTTTAAGGCTAAGTTGAGTACAGCCATCATCAACTACATATTGAGTAATAATGTACTCAATGAGCAACGTGCAGGGGTAAACGTATTATCGAGTGATATGAATAAAGATTGTACGCAAATGGACTTTGCTTACGAGCTAGACTATACGTATGAGTGGAATGATATAGATGATGATGATGAAAGTTATGAAATGGAGCTGAAAGATAAGGCAAGCTTTAGCATAAAGATAGCCGTCTTAAACGCCTCAGAAGATAAGGTAAAGCTTGCGCTACACATAGATAAGAAATATATAAATAATTGGGTTAGCTATTATGGAGAACAGTTTTTTGATACGACCAATACCAACTACCAAGCAACTCAAAGCTTGTCTTTGGGTAAAGTAGAAACTTTTGCAAACAATAAGATTTCCACTGTTTACCTCGCCATCAGAGGCAGGGAAGTACGTCGAGACGAAATCAAAACATTTTCTTTGGATGAGTTGGGCTTCCTTCGCAATGAGTTTTATGCAAGGAAAGGATACATCTTTAAAACAGATAAAATGAAAAGCTATTTCTCCAAGCAAGCGTGGTACACGCCAGAGGTAGATGACTTGAAGAGATTATTGAGTGATGTAGAGTTGAAAAACGTCTTTTACATCAAGGCGATGGAAGCAGAAATAAAGATGAATGCTTCTTCTGACGGTAAAGGCAAAGTATCTAGCTTGTATGAAATGGCACAGCATAAAAAGTTGACAGCCACAGACCTAAAATCTCTCGATGTCTATGAGTTGAGTTACCTGCGCAATGAGTTTTATGCAAGAAAAGGTTATATATTCAGATCGGTAAGACTAGCCACCTACTTCAATGCTACCGACTGGTACAAGCCTACCACCAAAAATGTAGATGACCTGCTTTCCGAATTGGAAAAAGAAAATATAGCATTTATCAAAAGCCTAGAGCTTGAAAAACAATAGGATTACAGCAGAAAGCCTCAAAGGCTATGTGCTTGGCTTGGTAGTATTGTTTAGCTTGCTCCTAAGGTATATGCAAGTTTTTGCTGTGGACTACCCCAATGGATGGGACGGTAGTTTTTATGAGATGCAACTGCACACTTGGCTAGAGACAGGGCAGTTGCATTCGCCCAACTACTCGCTCATCTATGTTTTGATGAAGTTCCTCACGTTCTTTTGTTCGCCTGCCAATGCTTATAAGCTAGTAACCGTGCTTGCCTCTAGCATGTTTTCTGTGCTTATCTATGTATATAGTAGAAAGCAGCTTTCTCCTTTGGATAGCCTATTGGTCTGTCTGTTTACCTTTTTTAGCCCTGTACTTCTGTTTGTCAGTCATCAGTTTACCAAAAATCTGTTGGGGTTAGATTTTGTCTTGCTCTACTTTGTTTTTCAAAAAAAAGACTGGAAGCTTATTCCTTTATTGTTTCTTGCTTTTTTTACCCATAGGCTCGCCTTTGTGATGTTACTCTTTTTGGGAGCATGGGAACTAACCTCTTATATTCATTTACGAAAGTGGATATTTTGGCTCGTGCCACTCTGTGCGCTTTTCGGTATATTCTCTTTTATCCCCGGTATGCCCACTTTGTTTGACTATGCTAGGGTTATCCCAGAGCTACAACTCTCTTTTACATGGGGCTTTCTAGATTTTTATCGTGTGTGGTCTAGCCAAGCTTTTGGCTGGGTATGGTATGTAGAGACAGCCGTGTTTCATGTCGTATTGCTCATGATCGCTTTATATTACTTGTACAAAAAAGCACTGTTGCCCTTGGCTTGTTTGTTTTTGCTGCTGTTGCTACCCATCTATGATTTTTCGTCGGGCAGTTTGGGCTACCGCCTATTTTTGAATGCCTGTTGTTTGTTATTTCTTTTCTTGCCACTATGTATGCAACGTCCTTTTTTCAAGAAGGGAATGGTCGCATTGCTCATCTTAGGACTTCCTTTTGGGTTGATGTCTTATGATGCCCCAAGGTTTGACCCTCCCATAGCATACTACAAATTGGTAGCTTCGAGGGTAGAGGCGGCCTTGAAAAACGTAGCTGATGTCTCCATGATTATCGCGCACAAAGGCATCAAAGAACAAATCATACTCACTACCGACCACCAAGCCCTCAATTGGGCAGTGCCTACCCATATGGAACAACACGCCTACAGGCTAGTATATGGTGTAGAAGATCAAGAGCTGATAGCTACGCTAGGGCAGGAGCTTTCCTCATGGAAACGTATATCCAAAAATTATCTGCTTACTTCCGAGCTAGAGTGGCGTAGGTTTATGGACGCATTGGAAGAAGAAGGTAAGTACCAACGAATAAACGAATTACAATCATGGCTAAACCCATATCAGCAAAGACCATTGTATTTGCAATAATTATTATAGTATGCTTTACGAGTTGTCAGCAAAGGCAGGGAGAGCAAGCGTTACAAGCACCAGAGCAAGCGGAAGCACAAGCAGTAGCTCCTCCTTTGTTTTTGCAAGTGTTAGAGGAATGCTACGGTCAGCACTTTAGCGTACTAGACACTAATACGCTACGCTGGCACGATGGAGATAGTTTGTTGTTAGACGATGGCAAACAAAAAAACTGTCAAGAGTTGATACATCATGCAGACATACAAGATCAATTTCATTATACCTATCCCAAAGGATCAAAAATGATTCCTACGGATAGTTGTTTTGACCCTGGACGCATAAGAAACGAACCTTTCTTTCAAAAGATGTATGGCGAAACCAAAGAAGCCGTGAAGGCAAACTTGGTGGAAGTAGCCTGGGGCGAAGAGCGCCTTATGGTCAATAAAGTCAATGGCTGTAGCGATAGCTTGACCAAAGTAGTGCAGCAGCTACATCATCTGCCCGATAGCCTAAAGCAGTTTGTGTTTCCTTCGGCAGGATGCTTCAACTACAGAACAATCAAAGGCACGACCAGACTTAGCTGTCATAGCTACGGCATAGCCATAGACATCAATGTGAAGCATGCACACTACTGGCGTTGGGCAAAAAATAAAGACATCATCAAGTACAAAAACGCCATTCCCTATGCCATAGTAGAGGTGTTTGAGCAGTATGGTTTTATATGGGGTGGCTACTGGTATCATTACGATACGATGCACTTTGAATTTAGACCCGAACTAATAAAATACGCAGCATATGAATAGACTGATAGCTTTGAGCTTACTCGTGTTGTTGAGTCCTCTGTGGGGCTTGGTGCTATTGCTCACCCTGCTCATGCAAGGTCGCCCCTTGTTCTTTTTGCAAGAGCGCGTAGGGCGACATAAAAAAGTGTTTGCTATTTACAAGCTCCGCACGATGCACGCACAAAAGATTACCCCTTGGGGCAAAATATTACGCAATACAGGCTTAGACGAGTTTCCACAGCTAATCAATATCGTCAAGGGAGAGATGTCTTTTTTTGGTCCTCGACCCTTGACACGCTTTGATATAGAGCGCCTTGGCTGGAACACTCCATACCATGATAAAAGGTGGAAGGTAACACCAGGAATCACGGGCTTGGCCCAGCTTTACCCTGTGTGCAATCAAAAAAAGTCGTGGCTCTGTGATGTCTATTACTGTCAACACAAGTCTGTCTGTCTCAATATGTCTATCCTTATCCAAACGCTGCTAGTGCTTGTCATAGGAAAAGAAAAACTAAAAAAATATAAAAGAAAATGGTAGTACTCATTAACGGTTTAGGAAATATAGGGCAAACGGTTTTAGCCTTTTTGGTCAAGTACCAAGAGCTATTGCAGATAGAAAAGATATATGCCTTAAAAAATAGACCGCAAGCCTTTGAAGATTATAACGCACTAGCAGCACAAGTGCATAAGTTATGCTTTAGCAAGGACGAAGTGCCCACAGACAGCATTCACTTTGTCTTTGACTGTACAGCAAGCGGTATCTCCAAGCAAAACAAACACTGGTACGAAAGTTTTCCGAAGCTCAAAGGAGCAAACGCACAAGGGACAGAGCACCACTTTGGCAACTCCGTCATGCTAGGGGTAAATGATGAGCATATCGCAAAGTACAAATACCAACACATCGTTTCTTGCAATACACATGGCATCTTGAGTTTGTTGCGTTCATTCTCTTCCCGTCTGGAGCAAATACGTTCAGCAGACTTTGTGGTAGTCAGAAGGAGTGAAGATTTGGGCAATCATGAGCGGTTGGTTAGTGCCAATGTAGTGGCAAGGCATAGAGATGAAACCTTGGG
>WTJX01000348.1 GCA_011524675.1 Cytophagales bacterium | reverse complement strand
CTTACTTACTTTGAACTTACAAGATGGAAACTGGAGCGGAATGGAATATGTTTGGAAGAATAATTTAAGATAAAAAAAGCCTGTACCCTATTGAATAGGCTACAGGCTTTTGCTCTCTTAGTAAAGTTTCGTGTGTAAGTGTGTTTTTTGAAATAATAAGAGTCAGACTTTAATATTATAAGTAAGTAAGCTGACAAAACCTATTTATCTTGTATCACACCACCGTAAGGGAAGTTCTCATGATCTGACCTATCTTGTTGAAAGATCGCTTCCATCTTTTTCACGATATCAATATGATCTTGTGACACATCATTTTTTTCTTCGATATCTTCATCAAGGTTAAAAAGCGCTATAGGACTTTCTACCCCATACCTCACACCTTTCCATTCCCCCATTCTGACGGCTTGACGAAATCCTCCATCTAACATCTTTGGTCTCCAAGCGCCATCCAATTGCATCTCCCAATTTAAATATTCTTGAGAAGCCAACTGTTCGTTTGCAAATAAAGGAAGCAACGAAAGTCCATGAGTAGTAGGTGCTGTTTCCATCTTAGCTAAGGCTTGAAAAGTAGGCATAAAATCTTGAAACCCTCCTACATAATCGGTTTCTGTATTTTCTTTTATGTTATTTTTCCAATAAGCGATCATAGGCACTCTTATCCCTCCTTCGTACAAATCTCTTTTTGCTCCTTTGAGTATTCCATTACTATCAAAAAAGCGAGCATTATGTCCACATTCATGGTGCGGTCCATTATCACTCGTAAAGATCACCAAGGTATTGTCTAGCTTTTTCATTTGTTCGAGTTCTTTCAACAATCGACCGACCTCTCTATCCAAAAGCGTAATTTTGGCAGCATGCATACGTTCAACTTCTGGCCATCCCTCATCTTTGTACATTGTAGTATTACCAATAATTCTTTCGTGCCCATGAGGCGCTCTATAGGACATAAACAAGAAGAAAGGTTGATCCTTTTTCATCTTTTTTAGCTGTTTGATTGCCATAGACGTTCGGAATTGATCTTTACTCTCCCATTGCTTATAGTCATAAAAAAGAGAATCTTGTAGCCCGTTGATATATTCCATATCTTGGGTAAAGCTCTTCTGTCCATTCCTCATCGCCCACTGTTCTTGGGCGGCATAATCAAACCCTCTAGCATATGCCCATGTACTTAGGTCATCTGCATTACCCAAATGCCATTTCCCAAAAAAAGCAGTTTGATAGCCCTTATCCTTCAATACTTCTGCTATGGTTTTATCATTTTTATTCAAAGAAACCCTCAGCCATCGGTCATCGGCAGAAGAGTAACCACTATTCCCCCTTATCGTGTTATGGCTTGCTTTTTTCCCTGTCATGAGCACAGCTCTTGATGGTGAGCAAACAGCATTCCCTGCATAGAAGTTTGTAAACCTCATTCCTTTCTTTGCCAAGGCATCTAAATTTGGCGTTTTTATTTTCTTTTGACCATAACATCCTAGCTCTCCGTAGCCTAGGTCATCTGCCAAAAGAAAAACGACATTTGGCATTGTAGTAATATCAGAAATCTCTTTTGTTTGTGCGTTGCAAGCTGTTAGAATTAATGCTGATAAAATGAAAAATATGTATCTCATGTATTTATATATGGTTTAAGTTGTACATTTTGAATAACTGATTTGCGCTGTTATAGTCATACTCTAGCCCATCATGCTAGCTCTCTACGCTCAAATGGTGATACAAACATATTTCATTACAAGCAAAGTTTAGTTCATTAATATTCAAAATAGATTCATTATTGATCTATTTGGTGTGTTAGAAATGTGTTCAAGTATTCAAGTGTTCGTGTGTTCGTGTGTTCAAGTGTTCAAGTTAGCAAGGATATGATATTCAGAGAGTTATTGATCATTGCCTTTATGAGATAAACTCAATAATCTTCAACAAGCATAAAACAAACCTTACTATCTGTTAGCGACTGGACGGCAACAACTCTAAAGAATAATAAATATAGTAAAAGTGAAGTTTTAAAGTTTATGCAAGAAGTTTTACCCGAACTTGACAAAACATAGATACGCATGGTATTCTCCGAGTATTGATAATATAGCAGGCACATCAAGCGCTTTATTTGATGCAAAAGGAAAGTTAACTACTTTAGGTAAGTACTATGCTAATTATAAACCTAATTTACATGCAGGTAAGTAGAAGGACAAGATAACGACTTTGATAACAGTTGTATCGTTCAAATATTAATAGAAGGCTTTGCAAAACCATCTTTTGCACTTATTCAGCGTTATACAAAATTTTAAAATCCTCATTTACAGGCAGTAAACTGCGGTTTTAAAATTTTGAAAGCCTTGACTAAGTACAAAATCTTAGTTATGCAAAGCCTTCTAATATTCAAACAAAAAAAGGCTACATTCTTATCAAATGTAGCCTTTTTGTAATTGTACTATTACGTTAAGTATATACTTACTTTTTTTCTGTATCTGCTAATTCTTCTTTTGAGACATCACCTTTCTCCTCTTTACTTTCTTCGGCAGGTGCTTCTTGCTTTATCTTTTTATTCATAAAAGCCTCATAAGTAGTCTCTTGTGCAAAAGGTCTTTTCCCTATCAGTTCTTCAAGGTCAGACTGAAATAAGATTTCTTTTTCTAATAGCTTTTGAGCTATTTTTTCTAAGGCATCTTTCTTTTCTATCAACAAATCTTTCGTTCTTTGGTACGCCTCTGAAATCATTTTTTTGACTTCCTCATCAATCAGTTGAGCAGTTGCCTCTGAATATGGCTTAGTAAAGTTATAATCGCTTTGCTTAGAATCATGAAAGGAAACATGTCCTACTTTTTCGTTCATACCATAGATGGTAACCATTCCATAAGCGGTTTTGGTGATTCTTTCTAAGTCGCTTTGCGCTCCAGTGGATATTTTCCCAAAGATAATATCTTCCGCTACTCTACCACCAAGTGTCATACACATCTCGTCCATTAACTGCTCTGTACGATATAAGAATTGTTCTCTAGGCAAATATTGCGCATATCCTAAAGCTGCTGCACCTCTAGGTACGATACTTACTTTGACTAATGGGTCTGCATGTTCTAAAAACCAGCCTGCCACAGCGTGCCCTGCTTCATGATAGGCTACTATCTCTTTTTCTTCTGGAGATATTAATTTATTTTTCTTTTCAAGTCCACCTATCACACGATCTACAGCGTCTTGGAAGTGCTTTAAATTAATACTCTCTTTGTTGTTACGTGCAGCAATAAGAGCGGCTTCATTACAAACATTTGCGATTTCTGCTCCTGCAAAGCCTGGTGTTTGAGCTGCTAACTTTTTAGAATCTACATCTTTATCTAACGTTAACGGCTTCAGATGTACTCTAAATATTTGCTCTCTACCTATGATGTCTGGTGTATCTACAGTGATCTGTCTATCAAATCTACCTGGTCTCAACAAGGCTGAATCTAAAATTTCAGGTCTGTTTGTTGCTCCCATGATGATGATACCTGAGTCTGTAGCAAACCCATCCATTTCTACTAATAAGGAGTTGAGGGTGTTTTCTCTTTCATCGTTAGATCCTGGCATACCTGCTTTCCCTCTAGATCTACCAACGGCATCTATTTCATCAATAAAAATAATACATGGCGCTTTTTCTTTTGCCTGCTTGAAGAGGTCTCTTACTCTTGCTGCTCCTACTCCCACAAACATCTCTACAAAGTCTGAACCTGACAGGGTAAAGAAAGGTACACCTGCTTCTCCTGCTACTGCTTTTGCCAAAAGAGTTTTACCTGTTCCTGGAGGGCCTACTAGCAAGGCTCCCTTAGGTATTTTACCGCCTAGCTTAGTATATTTGGTTGGTTCTTTTAAGAAATCTACTACCTCTTTGACTTCTTCCTTAGCTTCTTCTAGTCCGGCTACATCTTCAAAGGTTATTTTTACTTTACTTTGAGCGTCAAATAAGGCAGCCCTAGATTTACCGATATTAAATATCTGTCCACCGGGTCCCATGCCTCCAGACATTCTTCTCATCCACATCCAAAAGAGTAGTATGATACCTACCCAAAATATGATAGAAATATAAGAGTTTAGGTCTTCTGCTTCTTGAGCTGAAACCTCTACTTGCTTTTCTTGAGGGAAGGAATTATTGACTTCTCTGATGAGCTTACTAAATTGCTCTTGACTTTCTACTATTTTGTATTTCAGGTGTGGTCTTACAGACAAAAGTGTTTTTTCTTCCTTTTTGACTTTGTCTTTGAACTCTTCTGAACTCAAACCATCATCATTCAGAAAGATATGTGCCTCACGAGTTCTCCCTTCATAAATGATTATGTTTTTGATTTGACCTTTCCTTAAGATACTTTCAAACCTTTGACTACTTATTTCTTTTACAGGAGTACTGCTAGCAAAGTACAAGAAAGCCGCTATGGTAACCAAACTGATAATAATCCAAGTCTGGAAAGTCGATTTT
>WTJX01000030.1 GCA_011524675.1 Cytophagales bacterium | reverse complement strand
GATTTCAAAAAAGAACATAAATATTAACACCTATTTTTCTCGGACGCCAGTATTTATAAATAAGAAATAAAATAATTGGTTTGATTACAAGTGTTTTCAGGGCAACTATCTGTAGGTATTTAAATAAAATTTACTTTAAAAAATATGTATATGTTTATCAATGGAAGGCTTTCCTAAAGTATAATTAGCCTTTGGTAATACCGTAGTAAAAACTTCAAAAGCTGATGTAATAATTAGTGATTTGCTAATTTAAAATCTAGAAAAATTAACTAACACCTGCATTTGCAAACTTTACGAAAGCCCTCTCATAAATAAACCTACATGAAGTAGATTGTTCAAATACAAAAATATAACTATTTTAACTTTTTTATAACACTTCAAAGGTCATGGTTTTAAGTGATTTTTTTTATTATAATTGTAACCTATTTTTGTAAATCATCACCAAAACACTATTTTTTCACTCTTTTGTTTATAGGTCTTTAGTAAACATTCAGTTAACTAGGTCCTAATTCTTATGATTTTTGGCTTTAAGAGGGTTAGCCACAGAAAGTGTTTAGTGTAAAATGAAGAGAAAATAAAACATAACGCGTGTTTTACAGAATGGATACCCTTATACTATATACCAGTACTATATACCAGCTCTTTAAACCTTAACGTACATAAAAACATATGAACCTAAAAGAAATATTGACACAAGCTAAATTCTCTATTGAATTTTTGGAAGAGTTGTTTGACAAAACCAATGTAGGTTTTTTTGCGAAAGACCTAGACTGTAAGATCATAAGTATCAATAAGTACATGCTACCTGTATTTAGTGTAGAAAACAAGCAAGAGGTATTAGGGAAGACTGATATGGATTTTTTTCCTTCTCATATCGCTACTCCTTTTATTGATGATGATAAATATGTCATGAAAGAAAATGAAATCATCCTTGATCGTTTGGAGATGGTGCCTATGCATAACTTCAAGCTATACTGGATGAAAACATCAAAATACCCTTTCTACAATGAAAAAAATGAGGTGGTGGGCATGCTAGGAATCACCGTAAGGCTTAAAGAAGCTTATGACTCCATGGTTCAAAATACTCAGCTAGAAAAGGTAATGATCTATATCGAAGAAAACATACACAATAAAATCTCTTTGGATGATTTGGCTGAGGTAGCCTTAATGTCAAAAAACTCTTTACTAAGAAACTTTAAAGAGACCTTCAAGATTTCGCCTGTCGCTTATATGAAACGTGTACGCATACACTTAGCTTGTAAAATGCTGCGCCACTCTGACAAAGATATGCTCACCATAGCTAACGAATGTGGCTTTTATGACCAAAGTCACTTTACTAAAGAATTCAAAGCTATGCTTGATATCACGCCTAGGAAGTATAAAATGGATTTGAAGTAAAATAAATAAATTAATAGAAAATAATATGTATTGGTATTTAAAAGTATTAAAACACTACGCTAATTTTAGCGGAAGGGCAAGAAGAAAAGAATATTGGATGTTTGTCTTGTTCAATACATGCTTTACAATTATCGCAATGATTCTTGATAACCTTTTTGGAATTGCTATTGATGGGGTTGGATATGGGGCATTAACATTACTTTATACACTTATAACTTTAATTCCAGGCTTAGCTGTTGCAGTAAGACGACTTCACGATGTTGGAAATAGTGGTCGAATAATTTTATTCGCTCTTATTCCATTGATTGGATCAATATGGCTTTTAGTTTTAATGGCAACTGACAGTAATCCCGGAAAAAACATGTATGGAGAGAATCCAAAAGACATTTCGAATGAAAAGCATAGTGAATCTGCAGATGATACTATCATATTCCTCATTGTAATTTGGATGTTTGTATCGCAATTATTTTTTACCTTGATGGCAAAATTCCATATAAATTATTATCAAGAAGGATGGTTTCAGTCAATAAATGCTTTATGCTCTTTGACTTGGCAATTAGTTCCAATTGGTCTTGCTTCAACACTCAAAAACAAGACAAAACAGATTATATTGTTCATAATTGGAGGTATATTATTAGTTAATGGCTTATATGAAATTGTACACCGACTTGCTCAATATCGATATTAACTAGTTCTATATTAGTGCTGACTAGCAGTTAAACAACTAAAAAGAAGCCTCTAGCCTATTTATAAGCTAGAGGCTTTTTCTTTACCCCATTTTTATGTTTTAGTGAGGATCTAACTGTTAATCAAGTTAGTCGGTTTAATAAGGAGCTTGATTTTACTAAGCTCACATTTGACTCACCACTTCTTTTTGTTTCTTAAAAAAAACTTTATTTGATAATGAGTAGCCTACTACTGTTGGTTGTAAGCTCTCTTAGTATATAAGTACCTGCATCCAAATGAGCAACATCTATAGTGTTGTCATCTTGACTTACCGATTTGCGAGCCAACAATTGTCCCTCTAAAGAGATCAACTCTACATCCAAGCTCATATCGGATAAAAAGTTGAGCGTCAACACATCATTTTCTATTGGGTTTGTAATCGTTAGGACGGACTCTTGATTCAGAAGATCTGTAGGTGTGTTAGAAATCACTTGACTGATAGAGTACCTTAACTGAAATACTCTTAAAAAGATGTCCTGCGTAGAATTATTAACGATTACTAAGGTATCTTTTTCTCCCTCAACAAACTTCATTTCAAACCCACTTATACTTGGGGTAAATTCTTGTGTTCTGTTGTACGTTCCTGCATCTCCCAAACTTTCTGCCACGATATCATAGCTAGAAAAACTGTTATACACCGAAAGGGTTGCATATTCAGAGGCTGCGTTGTCTATGGTATATAGTCTTCCTAAAAAATTTCTAATGACTAATGTATCTACACTACTATTTTCACCGGTAGTAGGAGTAATCGTACCTGCTGTAACACTGGTTTCCACCAAAAGGGAGTCCCCTACAGCCAAAACAATTTCGTTTCCACTTACATTTACAGCATTCAACTCATTAGAAGTTCCATTGGTAAACACATCAAAGTTGATGCTATTGTACAAACTTTGCCCTACAAAAAGATGAACAAAAGAAAGGGTCATTAATGTTAATATAAACTTTTTCATATGTAAAACTATTTTAATTATTATTTTTGGAAAAATGATTTGAAACAAAGGTATCCTAGCAATATATTTTATTTAAATGAATCATTGTTCTAACGGGTTTCAGTATTGTAACACAGCGTTTAACGCTCCCTAAGACCTTTTTTTCATCTTTTTAATAGCTAACAAAAAAGCATAGTGAGTAACATAAGTAATAAGCTGAAGGCGATAAAAGCACTGGAAGAGTCTCAATCTTTCCCGAAACAAAGCATCTATTTTGAAGTGATGCGCTATATGGTAGAAGAAGAAAAACATGAAAGAAATGTCAAGTCTTCTACTATTGCTATGGAGGTCTTGACACCAAATGATAATAAAACGGGAATTAATAGAGATGCCTATGTACGAGCAAAGATTTTAAATTTGAGGAAAGACTTAAAGCAGTTTTACCTAAGTGAGGGACGCTCATATGATGACAAAATCATTATTCCTAAAGGAGAGTATAAACTGGTATTGGTAAGCACTGATTCATCGGCAGCCTCTAAGGTCAACGTAGAAAAAAAAACAGTTAAAAGTAAAATAATCCCTTTACTTGCTTCCTCTACTGTACTCTTGACTATACTATGTCTCTACCTCATATTGAGCTCAAATGGTCTTATCTTCAAGCAAGAACACCCTGCTTCATTTGTTTCTCTTTTTATGTCTCCCAAGGAACCTTTAGATATCGTGTTTGGAGATAGAGGGATTTATGGTGAATATGATGCTGAACTAAAGCGCTTCCGTGCTATCTATGACACAGATGTCAGTTTACCTGAAAACCATATCGCTTTTGATCGATTCAAAAACACACACCCTGAAAGAAGAATATCATTTGGAAAAAACTTTTACCATACGGACATAGGCAATATTTTCATCCTTAGTAAGCTTAGGGTAGAGTGGTTTAGCTATGGTATGGAAACAAGGCTGTACCAGTCCACACAAAAGAAAGAAATAAACCGCAATACTATTTTCTTAAGTAAAACATCATCAGGAGATATGTATGTTTTATTTTCTCATTACTTTACTAACTCAAAAGCTAACTTCAAAACAGGTGACATAAAACATGCGGCTTTAGGCTCTTATACTTTAGCCGACACGAGCATTAGCTTCAATACTAGTGTTATTAAAAGAGGTAAAAAAGCATACTTTCAAAGCTTTTGTTTAATAAAAAAAGTGATTACTGATGATAATCATGAATTGTTATTCTTATTACCAAGTAATGATGCCGCAAGAAGGTATATCCATAGCAAGTTATACAAAACTGAGTTCCTACAAGAACTTAGTGATAGCTTTGAAGGAGATATACCTGACGAATTTGAATTAGTATTAAAAATGTTAGGGCGTGAAA
>WTJX01000081.1 GCA_011524675.1 Cytophagales bacterium | reverse complement strand
CATAAATACTAAAAATCTCCAAAAGGATCACCCTCATCTTCTATGATAGTTTCATCATCTGCAGGTAAGTTATTTTCATTCTCCTCTTCTCTTCTTTTTTTGTTAGGAGCAACACCATTAGGTGAGTAAAAGTTTGTTGGTGTCGTAGGCGCTTGAAGAGAAATCTTGCGTTTTCTCTTAGTACCCCAAGGGTTGAATTGTACTTTGAATGATGCGGCGTGATAACCAGAAGTATAATTGTTGATAAAAACATCTCCATACCAAGTTTTTCTAGTAAACTCACACAAAAAGCTTAATCTATCGCTATACCTGTAATGAAGTCCAAGTCCTAGAGGTATAAAAAAGGTGTAGTGTGGTTTTTTTTGCTCTTCTGTTACATTACCATTAACACTGATTTTTGCTTTGTACATACTAGTTCCTACCCCTGCTATCAAATAAAATTTGATCTTTCTAAAATTCTTGGACATAGTGTGCTGATGCTTGGTGATTCGGTCTGAGAGTAGATAAATCCTTGAATAGAAGCTAAACTCTCTATTCTTTACACTAAAGTCAACTAATTCATTATCGTTAGGCATATAACTATACTTAAAGTTTGCCGAATTAGCTTCTAGCACAAACAGTGTGTGGGTAAGTAATTGGTAGCTAACACCAAGTCCACCATACAGTTGAGGGGATTTGAAGTTAAGCTCTTGATTCCCCGCACCATTATAGCCAAGCATTCCTATGTTAGCAATGAAGTTGATAGGTCCTTTGTAAAAGTAGGTATCAAATGAACTTGAATATTTCAGTGTTTTGCTTGATAAGGAAGACTTTTTATTGATACTTTCAGTTTGACCTAACGCTTTTAAACTAAAAATAACTAAAACAAAGTATAAGTATTGCTTATTAAAAATATTCATAAATTTATATGTACATCTATATTATTTCAAATAAAATTTAAGCTTGTTTAAGCAGTCGGGGGTATCCTTTTATTTATACTCTTTCATATCATCTAGAACTTCTATGGCTTCTAGCAAATAATAATCTTTACTCACCGTTTCATTAAAAGAATCGTACATGGCTTGTTTGCTAGAATCACTAGAAATAACAAGCTTATCACTTGCATTAGAATATACGGTGAGTGGTTCTATATTATCAAGCGTATTGTTATACTCGGTAGTAAAAGTCTTACTCTCTTCTAATTTTTTACTATAGGTCTCAAAGTTTAACTCGTAAGTAGTGATATCGTTTCGCTCTTTTATATAAGCTGCATAATCATCAAACTTTTCGAATATCACATCTGACTCTACCCTCTCTTTGCTTAACGCCTTTATTTTTGAAATATTGTCAACATAACCGTTTAATTTTTGAAAATCGGATGCCTCAACTTTATCCCACTTCAAGGCTGTCTTCAACTCTTTCTCTCCTAAATCTAAATAGCTGTATTTATCAGAGATAATGATATCTGGGGTAACTCCTTTTAGTTGAGTAGCGCCACCGTCTATTCTATAAAACTTTTGTGTAGTAAGTTTCATAGCTCCCAACGGTTTTATATCATGATGACCTCTAACTATCTGATCTAAGTTTATGATTTTTTGAACTGTGCCCTTACCATGTGTACTAGCACTACCTACGATTATCCCTCTATGATAGTCTTGAATGGCAGCAGCAAATATTTCTGATGCTGATGCGCTAAATGAATTTACTAAAACTACCAAATCACCGTCATATGTGACGCTTGGATCATTATCTCTCAGTACATATGGTTTTCCATATTTAGCTTTTACTTGTACTATAGGGCCACTCTCAATAAATAAGCCCGTCATTTTGACTACTTCTCTAAGAGAACCTCCACCATTATTTCTTAAATCTAGTATGACACCTTCGATGTTTTCTTCGTTAAGTTTTTCCAGTTCTTTTTTGACATCATCAGAACAACTTGCTTCGTCATTCTCAAAGTCTATATAAAACTGAGGTAGGTTAATATAACCATATTTTTTACCTTCTTTTTCAATGACGTTAGATTTGGCATAAGTTTCTTCTAGGATCACAATATCTCTAATGATAGGTATAATAGAGATAGAACCATCTACTTTTTTTACAGTCAAACGTACTTCTGTACCTTTTTTACCTCTGATAAGTTGTACCGCTTCGTCTAGTCTCATCCCTACAATGTCCACCGGTTCTTGACTGGCTTGCCCTACTTTCAATATTAGTGCCCCCTCTTTTAGTTCTCCTTGTTTCCATGAAGGGCTACCTGGTACTATCCCCATAACTTTTATATAGCCATCTTTTTCTTGAAGCGTAGCACCTATACCTTCAAGTCTTCCACTCATTCTTATGTCAAAGTTTTCTTTATCTTTTGGAGGGAAGTATGTTGTGTGTGGATCATAGCTTTCCGTTATAGCATTTACATACTGAGAATAACGATCTTTTTCTGTCAGTTGTTTCAAGCGTTTGAACCAATCTGTGTTGCTTTTTAACACTTCTTTTCTAGCCTCTTCTTCAAGCTCGGCAAAAGTTTTTGCTACATAAGAGCTGTCTTTGTCCTCCTTTTTCTGTTGATGTATCTTATTATTTCTGTACAAGCGTGTCAATACTTGATACTTCAAAAGAAGTCTCCAAGACTCTTTAAGTTCTTTATTGTTTTTTGGGAATGATTCGTATAGACAGTTATCGGGGTCAGAAGAATCTATAGTACTATTACCTTGTGCTATTTTTTTGCAAGGATCAGTTTCATATACTTCATCTTTTTCAAAATCAAAAGGTTCGGCTAATATCTTAGTATATATTTCTTCAGAACCGTTGATTCTCTCATTGATAATCTGAACAGCCTCATCAAAAAACGTAAATTCTCCTTTTTTGATTTGGTCATCAATAAGTAACTTGTGTTTACTCAATTTACTGATATCTTTTTGAGTAAAAAAATGCTGGTTATAATCTAGCGTATTGATAAAATGCTTGAAAATATGCTCTGAAAATTCATCGTCTATTGGTCTAGCAGCATAATGATACTCTTTCAATTGATCCATAAGCTGTTTTAGAACAAACGAATCTTTATCATCACTATTTCTAAAAGATAGACACGAGATGAGAATGGTTACTGATACTAAAATGGTAACTATATTGATTCTTTCTTTTAATACTTTCATAAGAAATACAAACACCTTCTTTGACGTAATTGCCAACACTTAAACCTATTAAAATGATAATAAAGGCACAATATAGTGAATGTCTAACAATTATTTTAGCACTTCCAAAACTTTAGCTAAATCTAAGCGAAAAAGAGTTAAGTAATACTTTTAATTATTCTTCCACCAGCTTTGCTGTGTAATATGATTGTCTGACAATACAGTTTCTTCTCCTATTCTAGGAGAAATGAGTGCTACATTTAGTTCCTTAGCTTTTTTTATAACACGTTCGATAGGGTCAGTCCATGCATGTTGAGCTAGTTTAAACGCTCCCCAATGAATAGGCATAATGAGTTTGGCATTCAAATCTAAGGCTACTTGGGCTGTTTCCTCTGGAAACATATGTATTTCTGACCAAAGCTCATTGTACTGACCACACTCTATCATGGCAAAATCAAAACTACCAAAACGTTTGCCTATCTCCTTAAAGTGCGAACCATAACCACTGTCTCCGCTAAAAAATATGTTTTCTGTTGGGGACTGAATGACCCACGAACACCACAGTGTTTTATCTCTATCTGTCAATCCTCTACCCGAAAAATGCTGTGCAGGCGTACAAGTAAACGTTAGTGTTTCGATATTCACTTTTTGCCACCAATCCAATTCTGTAATTTGTTCTTCTTTTACTCCCCAACTAATCAAATGGCTACTCAGTCCTAGAGGCACATAGAAATGTGTGGTTTTATCTTTTAGGGCGATGATGGAAGTATAATCTAAATGGTCGTAATGATCGTGTGAAATAATGATAGCATCTATTTGAGGTGTTTTTTCAAGCGATATTGGTAGCTTTCGGCTAAAGCGTTTACCTCCAAGCCATGGGTGAGGTGCAGGCACTTCACTCAACATAGGATCAATGAGGATGTTTTTGCCTGCGATTTGCAAAAGAAAAGCTGAATGTCCAAACCAAACAAAACGTGTGTCAGAAGCATAATTGGCAATCTCTGTAGAGTCTATTTGTTGCACAGCGATTGGTTCGTTTGGTGATGTATTGGAAGGTGCTTTTATCATTCCGACGATAGCTTTTAGCATATCTTTGGCACTCATAGACATATTGATGTTACCAAGGTTGATGAACTTCCTTTCTTTGTAGTTTGCAGATTTAGCATACTCTTCTTCTTGTCTTGGAGATGCTTTGCCACCAAACTGAGGACTTAAGTTTATGAATAATGTTCCTACAATAACGATGAGTGCTATTATGATTCCTATACTGATTAACATTCTTTTAAAAAAATTATACATAAGTAGTTCTACTTTACAAAGTTAAACTT
>WTJX01000660.1:2588-4445 GCA_011524675.1 Cytophagales bacterium | reverse complement strand
GTACTACAGAACTCAAAGCTTATTTTGATAAAGAAAGTGATACTGACCTTTGGAATGCCTTCTATATTGATGTAGAAAAAGTAAACTAGCGAGTTTTAAGATGATTAGAAGTCTTTGCAAAACCATCTTTTGCACTTATTCAGTGTTATACAAAATTTTAGTTATGCAAAGCCTTCTAGTAAACACTAATCACTTTTTTGAACGGTAAATAGTCAAGTTCAACCGTCAGTTGAAATCACACATAAACATTTTTGATAAGTTTTACCGTACTGTCAAGGTCTTTGCTAGACACAGGATCACCTATAGCATGAAAATCCCATGAGCGACCTGAGCTTTTGACTATTTTTCCCATGACCATAGAAACATAGCCTGCATATTTTTCTTCCGCAGATAAGTTAAAGGTGGCAAAGATTCTATTTTCGTCATCATAGATTCTTATCTTAGAATACGGAATGCTCGCAAAGTCTTGCATTTTGTAAGAATTAAGAAAAAAGACGATAGTTTGTACTTTTTTGTTTACAGTCTTTAAGTTTATGTTGATGGTTTCGTTATCTCTTCCATCGTCTCCAAATGAATCACCAATGAGGTCATCTCCACTGTGTATTATCGCTAAGTCATAAGAACTTAATTTCCTATAGCTTACTACATCCATTACCTTACCGTCGGCAGCAAACATAGCTACACTTCCGTCAAGGTCAACACTTTTACGAGGCAACACTTTAGAAAGCATGCCCGTTCTGGGGATTGCTCCCCAGTTTAGCCCTATGCTCAAAGCTGTAATAGGTTTTTGCTTTTTTTCGAGAGAGATACTAGTCCCTTTTTTTAGATTGATACCTGTTTTTTTCTTTAGTTCTATTCCCATTAAGCGTAAGCATTTATATATTCTTGCAATCCTTTTTGTGATCCCATACCTGTAGCCTCAAAAACCCATTCATTATTATTCCTTTTGAGTTTCCCAAAAACGATTTCGGTATCATGAGGGTAATTATTGCCTAAGTTGTAACGAATAATTTCCTTCTTTGTATCAACATTTACCAAACGGATATAGGCTTCTTCAAGTAAACCAAAGTGATGATTTTTTATGATAGCTTCATGTATGCTTACTAAGATTAGTACTTCGTCTATACTTGCATCTACTTTGGATAAGTTGACCAAAATCATTTCGTCGTCTCCTTCTCCTACGCCTGTTCTGTTGTCCCCTGTATGCTTTATAGCACCGTCGGGAGAGTTCAAATTATTGTAAAACACAAAAAACTCATCGGCAGGCAATTTTCCGTTTTTAGCTAACATAAAAACGGAAGCATCTAAATCAATAGATACTCCTGGCTTTAACTCCCAACCTAAGCCTATCATAGCTTTTTGTAAACTTGGTTCCTTTTTAGTAAGGTTGAACCTTCCACCTTTTTCAAGATTTATTGCCATACGTTGTTGTTAATCCTTAAAAAAATCATCAATAATATTATCCTTGGAATTATCTTCAAAGAAAGACGAATATTCATCTAAAGAACTTGTACTTTTTGATTCATCGAGCCATTCTTGTACTAGCTCTTGTTTTGATCGGTTTTGGATATGTGTTTTTTCGCTTTCAAAATCTTTGAGTAGCGCCTTTACACGTTCATTTTTTTTATGCTCTTCTTTCTTGCCCATTTGCAATGAAAGTTTTTCCAAATAACGATGTTCTTTTAAACGTTTCTCTTCTTCTATTTCATTTTCAAATGTTTCTACATCTGTACGTTCAATAGATGGTTTTTCGCCATTGATTTGTTCAAAAGCTTCGGTCAAACACTCCGCTTCAATTAGCCTTTCTTTCAACTCTTCTACCTCATTTAGCTCGCGTATATCTTGCTCTACCTCTAC
>WTJX01000660.1:0-2578 GCA_011524675.1 Cytophagales bacterium | reverse complement strand
CTACAATACTTTGTTCTTTGATGAGTTTTGCATTCAATATTTCATGTTCACTCTCTAGCCTGTGCAGCTTATTTTCCAAATGGAGTTGTGTATGTTTTAGATCTGAGAGATTGTTGAGGAGGGCATCGTAAATTTTCTTTTTTTGGGTATAAGAATTACGCATAAGAGACAATTCCGAAACTCTGTATTCCGCCTCTACTTTATTGTTTTTCTGTAAGGAAGATTTGATGTCTGCTTCTATTTGCTGTATATCCGATGCTAGTGTAGTGATTTCTTGGTAATGAGCATGTGTCTTCTCTTCTATTTGCTCAACGGTGCTCTTCAAGATGGTCAACTTCTCATGAAGCGTAGTGGCTAAATCTTGTTTTTTGTTCAAAAAAGAATAAAACTTATTTTTGAGCGTATTGAACATGTATGATTTATAGAGGTTTTTATTTTGTAGTAAAGCAAAAACTAAATTGCCGTTGTATGGTGTAAAGTAACAAGTATCAAAAAAATGAAAGCATAAAAAAGATAGTATGTTATAGTTAGTGTTTTTGATAGTTCAGAAAGAATGTATTCTTCTTTGTACTTAATACTTTGTACTTCGTACTATTCAGAGGAGCATGATTCCATTCCACGAAAGTGGTATTCATTATTTTAAAAAAGCTTTGTATAACATTTCGTTATACAAAGCTTTTTATCTGCTATTACCTTAAAATAGTCCTAGTTCTCTGATCGCCATGTCAGTCATTCCTAACCCATTGGCTATCTGCAATAAACTACCTATCGAAGACTGCTCATTTGCATTCTCTGTTTTGTTTGCCATATTCATAAGCAATTGAGAAATGCTCAAATTTTTGATGTCTTCGCTCTTCATTCCGAATTGATCTACAAAGTTTTTCAAATTCTTTTTGAAGCTAGAACCATTTTCAGTACCAAAGAAAGTATCTCTCACCATAGAAAGGGTATCGCTATTTTCCATCAAACGATCCATTTTCTTACCTTTGGTGATAGAACCTACTATCTGATCGAAGAACATGGTCTCACCACCTACGATGTCAATATTCGCTGCTTTCAACGCCTCGGCAATGACCGTAGCTTGCGCTGCTGCTATTTCTTTTTGGATAGAGATACGTGCAAGCTCTATTTCTTTTTCTTTTTCGATTTGTAGTTTGTACTCTTCGTGCTCTTTGCCTACGCCGTCTAGTTTCTTCATGGCAACTGCTTTTTCTTCTACGCCTTTTGCCTCGGCAGCAAGTTTTTCATGCAGTACTTTTGCTTCTGCCAATCCATCTAGTTCTTTGGATTTTGCCATCTCTGCGATCACTTTCGCCTCTGTAAACCCTAGTTTCTCATCTGCAACGGCTTGCGCTTGCGACTTGAGTTGTATTCCTTTTGCTTCTGCCTCTGCTTGTGCTTCTATTACATCCGCTTCTGCTTGTCCTTCATCTCTTTTAGCATTGGCTTTGGCAGTCATAACGGTAGCTTCTGCCATTCCTTTAGAAGCGTATTGAGCGGCTTCTGCTTCTGCTATCGTTTTCATCGCTTCCGCACGCTGTCCCGCAGACTTTTGCTCTGCCTCAGACTCTATTAAGAGTGTACTTGCTTTGAACTCTGCACTTTGTTTATCTGCTTCTGCTGCTTTAGTCGTTTTTATCATCAGCGCATCAGCATCTTTTTCGGCTAATTTTATGGCTACCGTTTTTTGTCTTTCTGCTTCAGAGATTTCGCGTGTATCTTTGATTTTTTCTTCTTCGATGACTACCTCTTTTTCTACTGCTACTCTGTCTCTTATGACATCTTGAATGTTTTTACGCTCTTCTTCGACTATTTTCTCTTTCTCAATCTCTGCTACAGCCACTACTTTTTCACGTTCGGTCTGCTCTAGCATCTGATCTTTTTTTACTCTTTCAACTTCTACAGCATCAGTTCTTTCTTTGTTACGCTGTGCTACTAGCACCTGACGCATTTTGTTTTCATTAGCGATCTCTAGCTGCTCTTCTTTTTCGATACGTGCCGCTTCAGACTTTAACTCCTCTTCTTCTCTTACTTTGGCTGTTTCTGCTCTTTCTCTCGCTCTGATGGTATCAATCTCTTTTTTCTTTTTCTCTTCTGTTTCTATCAGTTGTCTTTCTAGCTCTAGTACAGTTTCTTTGGCTTCAACATCCTGTTTTTTGATGGTCATCTCTTTTTCTCGTTGTATCTGGTTCGCCTCAACCTTTTGTATAGAAGTCAAGTCTATAATTTTCTTGATACCTTCAGCATCCAAAATATTACTTTCATCCATTTCTTTGATGGATGTTTGCTCTAAGTAGTCTATAGCACAGTCATCAAGGATATAACCGTTTAAGTCGGTACCGATCGTTTCAATGATTTTTTGTTTGAAATCATCTCTAGAGTTGTAGAGGTCTACAAAGTCAAACTGTTTTCCTACGGTCTTGAGTGCTTCTGAGAATTTTGCGTCAAATAATTGTTCTAGTGCTTGTTGGTTTGATGCTCTTTTAGAACCAATGGTTTGAGCTACAAATACAACATCTTCCTTTGATTTGTTAACGCGAACGAAAAAGTTCACTTTAATATCGGCACGTAAATTATC
>WTJX01000721.1 GCA_011524675.1 Cytophagales bacterium | reverse complement strand
GCTTAAGAATAGTGACTTTGCGGTCTTGTACCGTACTAACTCGCAGTCTAGGTCGATAGAGGAATCCTTGCGTAAGTTTAATATCAATTACCGTATTTTTGGTGGTCTATCATTCTATCAGCGTAAAGAGATCAAAGACTTATTGGCTTACTTCCGCTATGTGGTGAATGGTAAGGATGAAGAGGCGTTTAAGAGAATCATCAATTACCCTAAAAGGGGAATAGGAGGGACTACGGTATCAAAGATTGTTGTATTTGCTGACGATCATACCTTGCCTATATGGGATACTTTGTGTAACATAAAATCGGTATTGTCGGGTAGGGCAGTGGGTGCTATTGATAGTTTTGTAAACTTAATCAAGAGCTTTAGGATTGCGCTACAGCATAAAGATGCGTATGAGGCTGCCTCGCAAATAGCTAAAGAATCGGGTTTGCTCAAAGAGCTATACGAAGACAAGACGATAGAAGGGATTTCTCGTTATGAAAACGTACAAGAGTTGCTCAACGGTATCAAAGAGTTTGTAGATAATCCAGAAACGAAGGACAAGAGCTTGGGGGCTTATTTGCAGGACATCGCTTTGCTTACGGATGCTGATAGTGAGAAAAATGATCCGAATGTGGTGAGCTTGATGACGATACACTCTTCTAAGGGATTGGAGTTTAAGCATGTGTATATTGTAGGTTTGGAAGAGGATTTGTTTCCTTCTCAGATGATGCTTTCGAGTAGGGCAGACCTAGAGGAAGAGAGAAGGCTGTTTTATGTAGCGATTACGAGGGCAGAGCAGCAGTTGACTTTGTCGTATGCGGTAACGAGGTATCGTTTTGGATCGTTGAGAAACTGTGAAAAAAGCCGTTTCATAGAAGAAATAGACCCTAAGTTTTTGGATGTCAAAGAGATGTTGCCTTCTTCTCCAAAGAAAAGTATGAAGTCTGCTTCTGGAGCGATCAAATACGGTAGTCTTATCAAAGGGGCGGCTAAGAAGCCTCCTATGAAAAAGGTGGTAAGCAAACCTACGAATTATACGCCATCAGAAAACTTTGTACCTAGCGATACGTCAAACCTAAGGGAAGGGATGAAAGTAGAGCACGCTAAGTTTGGTTTTGGCGTGGTGGAGCAAGTAGATACGAGCGGAAACAATAGAAAAGCGAAAGTAGCGTTTGAAACTGTTGGAGAAAAGACATTATTACTTACCTTTGCAAAACTTAGGATTATAGGTAATATGTAGAAGGACTAAATGTTAGCTATTTTGTCATTTGAATATCCTCTTTTTTCTTAAACACCGACTTGATGCTTTGAGCTAAGAGTCTTAGGATGTTACCGAATAGATATCATGGTTCAATTTTGATACTATGATAGTAGAAGGCTTTGCAAAATCATCTTTTGCATTTATTCAGCGATTCAAATTTTCGGTGCATTAATTTACTGTTATGAGAGCGATGAGATTTTTTACTCATGCTTTCAAGAACACTTATCTATACACATATTTTATAAAATCAACACATAGCAAAATATAATAATATTAGCAATTGGCTAAGTAGCATAAGTCTGCTCCTGTCATGGCAAATCCCCCTAATTTAAATAATACGAATGGAAAACATAGAAGAGAATAACAAGCACGGTTATAGTACCCAAAAACAGCCGATACTTTTCAAAGAGTATGGAAGAAATGTACAAATGTTGGCTTCTTTTGTACAAGGAATAGAAGATAGAGAAGAAAGAAATAAAAAAGCGCAGACGCTAGTAGAATTGATGCGCAACATCAATCCTTCCTTGAAAGATACTGGTGAATATTACCAAAAGATATGGGATCACTTATTCTTGATTACTGGGCTAGAGTTGGATGTGGAAGCTCCTTACCCTAAGCCAGAGGAGAGTGTCATCATGAGAGGTGAGCCGAAGCCTTTGAACTACAATAGCAATGAGTTACTTTTTAGACACTATGGCAGAAATACTGAGTTATTGATCAAAAGCGCTATGGAGAAAGAAGGCGAAGACCAGTTCAGAGCCATTGTGTATATAGGTCGTTTGATGAAGAAGTTTTACAGTGCTTGGAATGGTGAAAATATTGACAACAATGTGATTGCGGGGCACATTAAGAGAATGTCTCAATCTAAGATAGAGGTAGATTTAGAAAAGATAAATGAGAGAAAACTATGGGATGTAGGCGGTAATGCTAACTTTAGAAATGGGGGAAGCAATACGCAACAGACCAAGCATAAGTCTAGCAACGGCGGTGTGAAGAAAAGCGGCAGTTATAGTAATAACAATAATAACAGTAGTAATTATAACAACGCTAATAGGAAAAAGAAAAGCTATTCTAAAAAGTAAGATCATAAAATAAGTTTTTTTTGTCATGGCTTCATTTGAAATAAAGGGTGGAAATCAACTATCGGGAGAGATAAAGCCACAAGGTGCCAAGAACGAGGCATTGCAGATATTGTGTGCTGTATTGTTGACCAAGGAGGTTGTAACTATCAAAAACATTCCTCAGATCAGAGATATTCATCGTTTGACGGAGTTGCTGGTAGCATTGGGTGTAAAAGTTGAAAAGCTCAGTGAAGACACCATGCGCTTTCAAGCGGATGAAGTCAAGGTAGAAAATTTTGAAAGTGATGCTTTTGTAGAAAAAGCGAGTGCCATAAGAGGTTCTGTCATGATCTTAGGGCCTATGTTGGCACGCTTTGGCATGGCAAAACTTCCCAAACCTGGAGGGGATAAAATAGGACGCAGACCTATGGATACTCATTTTTTGGGCTTGCAAAAATTAGGCGGTGAATTTTCCTATGATGCCAAAAGTTCTGCTTACCAAATAGTAAGTAAGAAAAGCTTACAAGGGACATATATGCTCTTGGAAGAGGCTTCTGTAACGGGTACGGCAAACATATTGATGGCTGCGGTATTGGCAAAGGGTACTACTACAATTTATAACGCTGCATGTGAGCCTTACTTACAGCAGTTGTCTTTGATGCTTAACCGTATGGGCGCAAAAATTACGGGCATAGGTTCTAATCTACTGACTATAGAAGGTGTAGATGAACTGTCTGGTACTGAGCACACCGTATTGCCCGACATGATAGAGATAGGTAGTTTTATAGGGTTGGCTGCCATGACTTCTTCTGAGCTGACCATAAAAAACTGTAGGGTAGATATGCTAGGCTTGATACCGCAGGTATTTAGAAAGCTAGGCATTGCCCTTGAAATAAAGGGAGATGACATCAACATCCCAAAGCAGCATGAATATACTATCAGCAAAAATATTGATGGTTCTATTTTGCACATTGCAGATGCTCCTTGGCCAGGATTTACGCCAGACTTATTGAGTATCGTACTTGTGGTCGCCACACAGGCTAAAGGTACGGTGTTGATTCATCAAAAAATGTTTGAAAGTCGTCTATTCTTCACTGACAAATTGATAGATATGGGCGCACAAATTATATTATGTGATCCGCATAGGGCTACTGTAGTAGGTTTGAACAAAGAATATGCGTTGAGAGGTACACGCATGACCTCGCCAGATATTAGGGCAGGAGTGTCTTTATTGATTGCAGCGCTGTCTGCAGAAGGGACTAGTGTTATTCAAAATATAGAGCAAATAGATAGAGGGTATCAGTTTATAGATACTAGATTGAACAACTTGGGGGCTGATATCAAACGTTTTAGTTAATGCTATTTATTGGTCAGAATGCTCAGAACAATATTCATTATTTTTATTTTTTCTATTACTGGCTTTCTCCAAGCTCAACCCAGTACTTATGATATTAGCCTTATAGGTAAAAATGAGCTAGCGCAAAACAATGTACTTTGTAGCTATCAAGACCAAGACGGCTTTTTATGGTTTGGTACTGAAAAAGGACTCTATCGCTATGATGGAGTTTCTTTACTCGCATTCAACCAAGATACAGCTACTACATTCCCTATCGTCAAAATCATACAGTTTCAAGATCACTTACTCTTGATGTCAAAAAGGACTAAGTTGTTGCTACTTAGCTTAAAAAATCATGTTTTTTCTAGTGTACCTCTCCCCAAAACAAAAGACAAAAAGAGGTTGGTAATCAATGATATTCTTTTGTCTGAAAAAGGCGAATTATATATAAGTACTCCAAAAGGACTTTTCAAGAAAAGTGATCTTAAGACTCCTTTTTCCCGCATTAACCTTATCAATCCTCTTAATAATAAAAAGCTTAATACTATAGACAAAATAGTAGGGGGTGAGAATGGAGCGTTATACTTTTCTGATAATGTATCTAAAAAAGTATTTAAAACGAATACACTTGTAACAAAAAACACTTCAGACACTGTCCATTGTGAAACTATGTGTTCCTTTGACAAAAAACTTAAATCTTTACATTATCGTAGGCACAAACATTCGCTATGGCTCACCAATGAAGGAAAATATCAAGTAATAGATGTTAGAAATAAAGAATTAAAATTAAACGCCAAACTTAGGA
>WTJX01000698.1 GCA_011524675.1 Cytophagales bacterium | reverse complement strand
AATGGGGCTTTAAGTGATTAGTGGTTATTGATTAACGATTAGTATTTGATAAACTTTGGACTAAAGACTTAGTACTATAAAAAAATGAATGATTTCAATTTACGATTGGACGATTGACTATTTATAATTTTTGAGGCAAAAGTGCTTAAAGACATGAAGAGCAAGATTTTAAGAAGCTTTGCAGCAATGCAAGGCTTTTTGTGTTTTGGCTGTTTCCTTGTTTTCTTCTAAACGCCTTATTTTGCTTTGTGTTGTCTAGTATTTATAATTGATATATCTTTGTAACAAGGGGTTAGACTTTTAATGATTGACTTTTAAGTGTGTCTTTCATCAGTTTTTCGTTTACTTACTCACATTACTTATTTCTAGAAAGCTTTGACTAAGCACAAAATCTTAGTTATGCAAAGCCTTCAACAAGTGAATCATTTTTTATATTCATCTTACTTTTGGGTTAACATTACCCTATCCTTTTTAAATTTTTAGTGTTTTTTTGTAATAGTAGGTTGATTTTTTATGATCATAATAATATTTACTAACAAGTTATGAAATCATTTATCTCTTTTTTCTTTTTTATTGCTTTGTGTTCACGCTTGTGTTGTGCTGTAACAGTAGCTCCAATTTTTAGTTCTCATATGGTGTTGCAGCAGGGCAAAGACATTGTTATTTGGGGTACGGCTAAGCCTAGTGAAGTTATAAATGTAACGCTTGGAAAGGAACAAAAAACGACCAAAGCAAAAGGTGATGGCAACTGGATTGTTCGTTTTGCTCCAAGAAAAGCTAGTAAGGATGGTATTGATCTTGATGTGAATGATTTACACTTTACCGATATACTTATAGGTGAGTTATGGCTATGTTCGGGACAGTCAAATATGGCGTTTACGCTCAAAAGAATGGATGGAGCTGATGAGTTGATCAAAGCTGCATCTATCAAAACATTGCGCTTGATGAAGTATGAGTTAGATGTTCCTAATGTTTCTAAAAATGGATATACGGCAGAGCAGTTAAAGAAAGCGAACGTACATAGCATATTAAAAAATTCTTCTTGGAGGCTAAGTGATGAAGGTAATGCTAGTAAGTCGTATGCTGTTGCTTGGTTGCTAGGTAAAAAACTGGTAGAAACATTGGATGTACCTGTTGGCATTATCATGATGGCAAACGGTGGGTCGGCAATGAATAATTGGATTGCTCCTGAAGTACTCCAATCCAACGCTCAAACAGCTCATTTTTTCACCGAAAACTGGCTTGAAAATGAAGATGTTTATATCAATCATAGGGTGAGGTGTAGAAGTGCTTTTAAGAGTGTTCTTAAAGAAAATACGGTGTATATCCCTGGTAAATTCCCTTATCGTTGGGTTTGTGAGCCTAGTATTCTTTTTGAGGCGGGAATTGAGCCCTTGAAGGTATTATCGTTTAGAGGGGTGCTTTGGTACCAAGGTGAGTCTGATGCTACCAATACAAGAATGGCTAAAGTTTTGTTTCCTATGCTTATTTCTAATTGGAGAGATCACTTTGGTCAAGCGGACTTACCGTTTATTTATGTACAATTACCTACTTATAAGAGTGAGGATTGGCCGCTTTTTAGAGAGTTTCAACGTGAGGCAGAAAGTAAAATCAAGAATACGCATATGGTTTCTACTATTGACCTTGGAGATAGTAAAAACTTACACCCTAAAGATAAACAACCTATAGGGGAACGAGCCGCACGTTTAGCGTTAAAATATGTTTATGGATATAAGCTTTTAGGTTTTCCTACATTGGAAAAGTGGGAAAAGAGACAAAATAAGCTGTATTTATATTTTTCGGAAATAGGGGAGGGCTTTAAGGAATGGCAAGGAGAACAGTTAAATGGTTTTGAAGTTGGGGATAAAGAGGGGCAGTTTCGTGCGGTGGAAGCGAATGTATCTAAAGATAGAAAATCAATTGTTATTAATGGCATCTCAAAAGATGTTGAGAGTATAAGGTATGCATGGTCGGGTGTACCTACACCTGCTGTAAAACTATTCAATAGTGATGCCTTGCCTTTAGGTCCATTCTTGTTGAAACTTTAGTGCAGGATACATGATAAAAATGCTTTGCAAAATTTTAGTTATGCAAAGCATTCTTCTATTATAGTTAACAGATAGGTTTTTTAGGCTGTTAACCACTGAACCCTACATCTTCTTTGAGGTCTCCACCTTTGGATGCAGCTACTGCCAATCTATCGCAACGTTCATTTTCGGGATGCCCTGCATGTCCTTTGATCCACTTGAACTTTACGTTATGCCTTTGATGGGACTTGAGGTAGCGTCTCCAGAGGTCTTCGTTTTTCTTTCCTTTAAAGCCTTTTTTTACCCAGCCAAAGACCCATCTTTTTTCTACGGAGTCCACCACATACTTAGAGTCTGAATATACGGTTACGTTCTGGTTTTCTATGGTGAGTGCCTCCAAACCAATGATGACGGCAAGTAGTTCCATCCTGTTGTTTGTTGTTCTTCTAAAGCCTTCGGACAGTTCTTTTCTGTGTTCTTTGAAGGTAAGGATAGTACCATATCCTCCGGGTCCGGGGTTTCCAGATGATGCCCCGTCTGTATAAATATTTACCATGATGTTTGTTTACTGTTTTAAGGTATCAAAAAAATGTGTTAAACCTGCAATTTCGTTTTTATTTATCGCTGGAAAGTTCGCAATTCTAAAGCTATTACTTTTCCAGTTGCCGTAGCCTTTTCCAAGTAGAAAACCCTCTTTTTGTGCTTTTTCTAAAATGCTTGCGATAGGGACGTGCTCAGATTGTACGGTTATCACTGTTTGAGAGCGAATGTCTTTGTTTTGTATCAATGGGTGTAAGCTGGTGTGTGTTTCTAAATAGCGATACCATGCTTCACTCTGCTGATAGACTTTGGTGTTTACTTCTTCGATAGGAGGGAGTTCATCCATAAGCTTACAAAGTAAAAAAGTATTTAGGATATTGGGTGTATGTGTGCTTTGATTTTTTAATGTATTTTCTAAAATATAGAGGTAATCATTATAGTGTTTTTTTGAGTTACATAGTTTTGCATGTTCTATCGCTTTGGGGGAGCATACTAATATGGCCATGCCAGCAGGTAACCCAAAGCACTTTTGTAACGAAGCGTAGCATATGTCTGCATCCTTAAAGTTTAGATGATAGCCTGCCATGCTAGAGGTTGCGTCTATGGCAATCAGAGATGATGGGTTGTCTCTGCGTATTACATTGATTTGTTCATTGCTTATTTGAGTACCGTTGGAGGTTTCGTTTTGCGTAAGGCAAATCAACGCTTGCTCTTCTATTTCTTTTATAGTCTCTGTAATAGTTGTTTCTACGTCATAGTGTAGGGCTTGACAGTTGGGGTGTATTCTTTGGGCATACTGAAACCACTTTGCACCAAAAGCACCATTGTAGATATGGGTGCTGTGAGTTTTGGTGAATGATTGGGCGATGATCTCCCAACATTCTGTGGCAGAAGAAACAAAAGAAATGGCATACTCATTAGGGATGTTTAATTTTTTTTTGAGTAAGGCTATTGTTTCTTGGTATAGGCTTTCAAAATATGGACTACGGTGATTTTTTTCAAGAATACCTGTGTCAAAGGCTTCTTGCATATACCTTTTGACACTGGGGTATAGTTTTGATGGACCTGGGTAAAAGCAAATCATTTATACAAAGCTTTTGATGGCTAGTTCATAACCTTTGAGACCAAAGCCTACAATGATGCCTTGACATACGGATGAGATATAACTGTGATGTCTGAATGTTTCTCGTTGGTGTACATTGGAGATATGTACTTCTATTACGGGTGTATTGATGGCTGCTATGGCATCTCTGATAGCTACAGAAGTGTGAGTATAAGCGCCTGCGTTTAAGATGATCCCCTCTATATCAAAGCCTACTTCATGAAGTTTGTCAATGATAGCTCCTTCGTGGTTAGACTGAAAGTAGGACAGCTCAATTGATGAGACTGCATATTTTTCTTTGAGGCTTTTGAAAAAAGTTTCAAAGCTTTGATCTCCATAGATTGATTTTTCTCTAACTCCTAGTAAGTTTAGGTTAGGCCCGTTGATTATCAAGATATTCATTCAAAAACGTTTGTGTAGCTAAGCTACATATGGTTTGAAAAAGCAAAACTACTGTTTTGGATTTAATATTTGATAATGCTGTTTGATTTTATTTGAAAATTAGTGTTTGATTAAAATATTTGGTTTTACAGCATGTTTTTACTCAAAAGCTAAAAATGAATATTCATTAGTTGAGTTAGCACAGAGATCTTCTTTCAGTTTATTTATTTTGTTGAGTTGGTATTCTATTTTGTGCAATAGGTTAGTTTTTTGAATATATGTCTCCAATATAGGTTTTAATATGGAGTTAAGATTATCTATTTGCACGAGCGCTTTTTCTAAACATTCGTCAAATTCTGTGAAGTGGGCAGCTTTGGCACTCAATAAAAGTAAAGAGA
>WTJX01000334.1 GCA_011524675.1 Cytophagales bacterium | reverse complement strand
AGAGAAAATAAAACTTTCTGGGCTACAAAAGCTTTTTAGAAAAAATAAAAGCACTTCAAAAGAGGAGAAACCTACTTATAACCCCACTTCTTTTTTACGCTCTTTTTCTGCACTTTTTAAAAAAGAAAAAAGCTGGATCCCTCAAATGCAAGAAGACTTAGAAGCGCTAGAAGAAAGAAATAAAAAAGAAGTAGATAAGCTGATGGATATGCTAAAAAAAGATCCACGTGAAGCCTTGAAATATGCTATTCCTCTTGATGAGGAAGGTAGTAGCAGAGGAGAGGAAAAGCAACATTTTCAACTATCCAAAAAATGGTCTTCTTTTACTATAGCTCAAAGCAGTATTCCTACTAGTGGTGAATCAGGCTATGTAAGCTTGGGAGATGAATACCATAAACTAAGACAGCAATACAATGAAACAGCAGAGAGACTAATAAAAGAAGGTGATTATAAAGAAGCCGCTTTCGTATATATGAAGTTGCTCAGAAATTTTCATACCGCAGGAAAAACGCTAGAAGAAGGAAAACATTACAAGGAAGCTGCAAACATTTATCTCAAACATACCCAGAATAAAAAAGCTGCTGCCGAAGCCTATGAAAAAGGATATTACTACCAAGAAGCTATAGACCTATATATTGACACAGAAAGCTACGAAAAAGCTGGGGACTTATACAAAAAGACTAACAACAAAACAAAAGCCGATACTTATTACTATAAAGTAATAGAAAAAGATAAAAAGAATGGTAAGTATATCAAAGCTTCTTCTTTACTACGACATAAAGTTGAAAATCCCCCTCAAGCACAAGCCACCTTACTTGAGGGGTGGAGAAAAGAGAAAGAAAGCTATGAGTGTCTAAATGAATACTTTGATAAGATTGACAACAAGGAAAAGTTAGAATATGAAATAAATAACATTTACAATAACGAACTAGATACAAATAATCAGGAAGAAACTTTCTTAAAAGTCATTAAAAAGGAATACAAAAAAAACAATGCTTTTTCTCCTAATATACGAGAAATGGCATATCAACTCATTGCTAAAAAAGTAAAACAGAAACCTTCTATCCTTCAAAACCTCAAAGACTTTAATGAACATAATGATAGAGAATTGACAAAGGATATTTCTAGGTATAAACGTTAGAGAAAAGGAAAATTATACTGATACAACAAAAACATGGCAAAAAAACTAGATAAAATAATAGTGGTAGATATTGAAGCCACCTGCTGGGAGGCAAAAACCCCAGAAAATATGGAAAGCGATATCATAGAAATAGGTGTCTGTTTATTGGACGTGCATACTGGTGAAATCTCAGATAACAGAGGGATCATTGTAAAGCCAGAAAGATCAACTATAAGCGATTTCTGTACTGAGCTTACTACTATTGATAGTGCGCTAATAGAGAAAGAAGGGATTTCCTTTGCCGATGCTTTAAAAACCCTCAAAAAAGAATACCTCTCTCAAAGTAGGGCTTGGGCAAGCTTTGGCGCATATGACTTGAAACAGTTCCAAAGACAATGTACGGCTTTAGGAAAAGGATATCCTTTTGGACCATCGCACATTAATGTAAAGACATTGTTTGCCTTAAAAAACAAATTAGGGCATGAAGTAGGCATGGCAGGTGCATTGACCAAACTAAACATCCCCCTAGAAGGTACACATCACAGAGGTATTGACGACGCTAAAAACATTGCTAAGATTTTGTATCGCTTATTAGCTTAAAATGAGACTAATTGACATTAAAAATACAACTACTATGTATCGAAAGTATCTCTCTTTGGTGTTTTTGTTTTTTCCTGCCTGTATGTTCCTTTTTTTTCTGCTTGGATTCCATAAAGAAATCACAGCAATGTACCGTTTAACTTCTGTTCCTGTAGCACTTTATTTCATTATCATTTTTGGTATCATTGCTACCATTGG
The DNA here is from genome assembly GCA_011524675.1 of Cytophagales bacterium. Lineage (GTDB taxonomy): Bacteria > Bacteroidota > Bacteroidia > Cytophagales > JAAEPT01 > WTJX01. The sequence goes on along the minus strand of WTJX01000334.1, from coordinate 2,556 downwards.
AGGTGTACTAGACTGGAGTTATCATAGAAATGTCCTTAAATTAAAAATCTCAAAAAAGGAAAGAAAATCGGAACTACTAGCCTTAGCTTGTGGAGGTGCACCCATGTTTGTACTGATGTGCTGTGCTACCTTGAGTCAAGTAAAATCACTTTATCTCATTCCTATCACGCTCGTACTTGTATATACTGTAGTGATGATTTGCTATGATGAGTTTGTATATCATCTAAAAAGATGTAAACTGAAAGAAACCATTTACCACAGAATGTTAGTCTTAGGCAATGGTATAGCATGGTTTTCTTGGTTTTACTTTATCTATGTGAGCTAAGGATCATGAAGCACAACATATTAATTCATAGATCAAAAGTCTTACTCCAAGAAATAGCATATCCACAGCACATACAACTAAATAATCTATTTACACGTGGTGCTGAATGGATGCTCTATTGTTTAAACCATATACGAAATGAGAATACTACCTTACCCAAAGGTGTTGCCTTTGAGTATTATGGCTGGGGCAAGTATCTTTTATGTTCTTTTGTAGCGTTAATCCCTTTATTCCTATCTTATTGGTTAGTACCATTGAGTATTTTACTCTTTTATCTTATAGAAGTACAGTTGCTGTTTTTATTCCCATTACTGATTGATGGAAGTAAAAACAGCTTCAAAAGCAGTTGGCGACTCACTAGACAAATCGGTACTTTTCGCGCTATGATAGTAGTCATCCCCATAGCCATCTATATGCTTTATGGCATGTGCCGAAGAAAAGACTGCTTACAACACTGGTATGTAGGCTGTTTGTCTATTCTTATACTATACGAAGAAATCAACACGAATGAAGAAACATCCTTATGAAATACGAAAATTTACAGTTACAAGAAAATTAGAACAAGCTATCCGTATTCTTTTTATTTCGGATTTACACTTCAAGAAAAAATCTCATCGTCTAGCATTAGCTATTTTACAAGAGGTTGAAAATGCACAACCCGACATTATACTTTTGGGCGGTGATTATAGCGACACAAAAAAAGGCAATACTGTGCTTTCGTTCTTCTTGTCTCAACTTACTCACAGACCACATATATATAGTATCTCTGGAAACCATGACCGATGGTGGATAAATAAAGAGGTTCATAACATTTTTGTTAAGCATGGGGTTAATTGGATGGATAACACCAACCATCAAGATAGTATAAAAGGAACAGGTATATCTATTCATACCCAAGTAGCACAATGCCAAGAAGGAAATCTCAATATTCTATTATTGCATGAACCTATCTCTTATACCAATGAGCTAGCTTGTTATGATTTGATTGTAGCAGGGCATCTTCATGGGGGGCAAATTGTACTTTTCGAAAAGAAGAGTAATCTATATCCTCTAAGGTATTTTTATAAGAATGGTTTTCTTGAAAAGAAAGTAAACAAAACGTTATACATTATCAGTAAGGGAATGGGAGATTTGATACCGTTTAGGATCAACTGTAAAAGAGATATGGTACTAGTAGATATTGAGTAAAAAAAGTCGGAGTGTATTTTAAATGATAGAGAACTTATAAATACCACTATAGTCTAGTTTTAGATTTATTGTACACATACTCAACAAACCAATTAGGCACTCCTTTATCAACATTGTGCATTTCTACTCTGTTTCCATCAGTAACCTCACAAATCAATCTCGATATTTGATTAGAATTATCAAATAAAAAAGCTCTATCACTTACTTTAATAGCATCAATAAGCAATTCAAGCGACCTATAATATCTAGATATAATTTTGTCGTGTGGAACGTCATGTCCAGCTTTTTTCACACGTACTTTCACTCTATCTACATTAATCTCAGGAGAATCAGTAGCTATAAAGTAGAAATATACTTTATAACCTAACTTCTTTGCCGTAACCATAAGGTCTAATTTCGAAGAGTGAGAAAAAACAGTCTCAAACCAAAAACCTTTTTGAGAAAATAGCAGCTCTTTTCTTATGTAAGCAGCTAAATCAGAGGTTATGTATGAATTTATATCGCTTTTGTAGTACAACCTATTTGAAGTGGCATAAAAATTAAGTGGTATATTTCTATCATTTAACTTTGATATACTCATACCTTTTTGATAGAAAAAATCACAAAGACCTTGTAAGTCTAATTGAATATTATAGCGATCAAAATCAAGACAAGATGTTTCTTTGATTTCTTTCTCAATCTCGTCTGCATTCACAAAAACAGAGGGACTAAACTTTCCTTCACCTACTAACTCATGAGCTAAAGAGGTTTTTCCAGAGCCATTTGGTCCAGCAAAAATCCTTATTCTTTTCTTAGTCAAGGTTGAATTTTTTGGGGACAACAGTTTTATTTTTAGGAATCTTTTTAATAAATTTTTTTTCTCCATTAGGTAGCGCTCTAAACAAACTATCTCCTTCCATATAAAGCACTCCTGTTTCAGTCTTTCTAGATTCATTAAAAGCATGATAGGTAGCTGACAATGCTGCTCCCACAATTGCTGACACTAATGATTTTTCACTTTTACCTGTAAATAAAGCTCCTAATATCCCTCCAACAGCTCCCCC
>WTJX01000025.1 GCA_011524675.1 Cytophagales bacterium | reverse complement strand
TGATTGTAAATGAGGATTTTAAAATTTTGTATAACGCAGAATAAGTGCAAAAGATTGTTTTGCAAAGCCTTCTATTAAGTGTTTTTGGAAAACTACTTATACATTGATTCCAATTACAAGAACATCATCTACTTGCTCGTATTCACCTTTCCAATAGTTAAAGCTATTTTCGATGGTAGTAAGTTGTTCACTTGCATTTTTGCTACTTATTTCTTTCAATAATTGGTGAAACTTACCTTTTTGGAACTTTTTACCCTTTGTTCCCCCAAACTGGTCTTGAAAACCATCACTAAACTGATATATAGTTATGCTTTCTTGCCATGTCAATGTGCGAGTACTGAAGTTTACAGGGTATTCTTTTGTTCCCCCTACGCCACTTTTTTCACCTCTAATGGTCGATAGCTGACCATCTACTACAAAAGCAATGTAACTATTGGCAGCAGAAAAATGGACTTGTTTATTTTTTGCATCTATATATACTATAGAGATATCCATACCGTCATGATTATTCGTTTCTTTTTGCTTTAGCGCATTTTGAATGCCTTGGTCTAGCTTCATGAGAATAGAAGAAGGACTATTATTATTGTTTTCGAGGTACCTGTTGAGCAAAGCATTGCCCATCATACTCATGAGAGCCCCTGGTACGCCATGCCCCGTACAGTCTGCAGCTACTATGGCAGTACATTCATTACCATCATATATTACATCGTCGATAAAATAAAAATCACCACTCAATACATCTTTAGGCTTATAAAACAGAAAGCTCTCGGGAAAGCTATCGGTAAGAAGCTCTTCCGATGGTAGCATGGCATGCTGTATCTTAGAAGCATAATCAATGCTTTCGTTGATACGTTCATTTCTAGCTTTCAATTCCTTGCGTTGTTCGTTTAACTTTGAAGTTCTTTCTAATACCTTTCGCTCCAAATTGTAGGTAAGCACTTCTACTTCTGAATAGGTAGAAGAAAAATTACGTGCCAATATTAACATTTGTATGAGCAAGAACAGGGTGAAACCTATAGGTATCGCTTCTTCTAGTCCTGTCAATCGTATGTTTTGAAGGTATAAGATGTCGTTGATCCCTGCTGTCAAGAGAAAGACGATCCCTACTATTTGCAGTAAAAATTGTTTTCTTTTGCGTACGATGGCAAAGACAAAAAGGTAAGTGAGGTAGATAGCGCCAGGTGCAAAAGGGATGCTGATGAACAAAAGGTTTGAAAACACTAATTTGATGGGTAAGACGACAATCAATGAAATGACCACTAACATGCCCCATGTATAATATTTGATGATAAAGTAATCTCCACCGCCAGGGTATAAAGACTTTATATACCATATGCCTGCAATAATCATAGAAAAGCTTGCCACATAGTAAATACTTGTCTGTACTTTTATACTCATTTCTAGTACGCTATGCAAGTACTCATATAACATATGGTTACCAAAAACAGCCGTGCGAAGCAGCATTAGTAATGCTAATAATGAAAAATACAGAGCTACTTTTTCTTTTCTCCTAAAGAGGAAAAGCACCAAGTGATACACTATCATGATGCTAAGGCTACCGATCAATATCAGGAAAAGCATGTTTTCCACTATACTTTTGTTGGTGATAGACTTCAAAGAACCTATTTCAAAGTGAGAAAAGAAACCACCTAGGAAAAAACTTTCATTGGCTACATGAGCTATGATTTCTATTTCTTCATCTTCTTCTAAAGTGATATCTATGATGTCATATACCATTTCGGCTTTTAATTCTTTGCCATCGGCACTCATGTTGCCTTTGGTACTTACTTGCTTGCCATTGACAAATAAGGTTAAAGAAGACCAGGCTGGAGGTACTTTTAAGGCTAGTGATTTTTTATGTTGAACAAAGCTGAGAGGTACCACTTTTCTATAAGTAGCATAGCCTTCTGCTGGAAATGTTTCTCCTTCTTCCCCGTAGTTAGTCCAAGAACTAGGGACTTTCACTTTTATGGCTTTGGTACCTACACCATGTGCAAAGTCTTCAGAAGTGTATAGTTGCTTCCAATAGAAATCCCATTCTCCTTCTATATTGATGTTCTCTTTGGCATGTGCAAACAAGCAGGAGACTCCAAAGAGGAGGAGGAATACGATTTTTTTATACTTCATTTTTTTCTATTTGATGTTTTTGTATTCATTCGGTAAACTAAACCGCATGTTATGTTTTAGCTTTTTTTGATTTTTTTACTAAATACTTTTTGTGGCAGAAACTTTTAGCCTTTATCGGTTAACACTTTATTTACTAAAGGGCACTTCTAAAAACGATCAAAATTAAAACCTAATATGCTTTGATTCGCTTTAAACAGTGATTTTATTTTAAAAAAATGAGTTTTTAGAGATGACCTAAAATGTACATAGTTCTATTTTACGAAGTTAGGGCGTTTTATGAACTATTAACTATTTCCAAGTTTAACTTCGTAAAGTAGAACTATAAGTAATTGCTAAAAAAGCTAACGGCTAATACCTAAAAGCCAAAAGCTCTTGTAGAGTAACCAAACATTAAACGTTTAAATCACTTCGCTACCAAAAGAATAGATATTAATGTTTACAAGCAAAAATTTCTGTCATTAATTTTGTAATGTAGAAGACAGTTTTTGTTTGGGAGAAGGAAAAGTATGTATTTGGTAAATTAAGTTTTTTTGGAAGGCTACTTATGTCTTAATTCTCATGAGTTTTAGGCACAGGAAGTTTTAAGCGAGAAATCAAGAAAAGCTAAAATAAAAAATGCTTAATCAAACAGATCATTTGTAGTATCTGTTTGATTAAGCACTAAAAAAATTATTTTATTTTGAGTCTAACAGGAAGGTTAAAATACATTCTCACTGGTCGTCCACCATTTCTGCCTGGTTCCCACCTTGGTAATGTCTTTACTACTCTTATCGCTTCATTGTTCAAGCGGTCATTGATACCTTTGAGTATGGTTACATTACTGACACTACCGTCTTTTTCGATAACAAATTTCACATATATAGTACCTTGGTTACCATTATCTATGTCTTGCTGAGGGTAATTGTAGTTGCTATATACATAATTGTTCAATGCACCCATACCACCAGGAAAAGACGCTGCCTGCTCAGCTGCCAACAATGGTGGCTCTTCGATAGGCTCTTCAATTATTTCTTCTTGCTCAATGATAGGTTCAGGAATATCTTCAATTATTTCTTCCGGCTCAAGCACTACCTCTAATTCTTCATCCTCTAAGATTTCTTCATCTTCCTTTTCCACAAATTCTACTGTGGTAACCTTTTGTTGTGGTGGTGGCGGTGGGGGAGGAGTCATATCCGTGATAGGAATATCCATGATTTCATCATTGAGAATTTCCTCTTTCACTACCGTCTGCATTACTTTTTCCAAAAATGTAGGGAACTCTATCATGATAGTGGCAAACATCAATGACACGAATAAACCAGATAAAAATATTACATAACGATAAGACCTTACTTCCCCTACAGGCTGCTTCTTTGCTGCAGATTTAAGATCATAATTGTCTGACTCATATTGTATGACCGAATTATCTTTCAAAAATAACCAGTATAACCCTACCGCCACAGCGACTAAGAAAAATAATATAAGTACGGAATATAAAATTTCCATTTTATTGTATTTTTAATATTTCCTATAAATCAAATAAAACAAACCGAAACCCAACAAAGCCCCTATACTGTTGGAAAGTATATCATACAGATCAAATGCTCTGCCTGGAATATAATGCTGTATGCATTCCATGAGAACACCATATACTATACTCAAACTTATCGCAAACAAGGCTGCATTTGATTTTAGTATGTAATATGAATGTTGCTTCTTAAAACCTACCATACTTATGGTTACCAAAAAACAATACAAAATAGCATGTATTATTTTATCAAAATGAGAACCATAGTTTTCTGCTGACCCTATTCTAGGACTTAAAGATAGGAGCGCAATAAACATTGCCCATAATACAGTATAACTGTTATATTTTAAGAACATATTTCATTAAAGACTTTCGCAAAGGTAATGGATAATATATTAACTTAGTGTTAACATATGTGTTTTCAGATGAGTTTAGCTCTATTTATTGGAATAGTACAGTGAAATAAAGCTTTTAATATGATATTTCTTTAAAAAAGACAATTTTTGATGTCTCGATTTGTGGGGGTGATGAGCTTTTAGGCTCGTGGTTCATAGCCCATAGTCTATAGATTTGGTTTTGTGGAATGAGCGATTAGCTTTTTTGTAACTAATCATTGCTTTCAACCTCTTATCTACCCTTCCAGACGCCCTTTGGAATATCTTGAAGAGCGGGGTCATGCGATAAGAGCGGTTTTTGGGTATATGCTACAAATTACATGTTCGCTGCCGTCGCACTACTTGCTAATTGATGGAAAAAAACAGCAGCGCAAACACCCTTTTTTACTACTACCATACATGGAACATCACAAAAAAAGCACCGCATCATGCAGGGATTCCGGGTTTAA
>WTJX01000525.1 GCA_011524675.1 Cytophagales bacterium | reverse complement strand
TACCATCACTTTTTTTAAAAAAAATCTAAAAATCTCTATTTATTTGCTTCTAACCATGCTTTGGCGTTCTCAAAAGCCTCTAACCATGGCGATACTTCGTCTTTTCTTCCTGTAGGGTAGTGTGCCCAGTTCCACTGAAAGATTGATCGCTCTATGTGAGGCATCATGACCAAGTGTCTTCCATCTTCAGACGCCATCATTGCTGCATTGTAGTCTGAGCCATTTGGATTAGCAGGGTACCCTTCATAACCGTACTTCGCTACAATATGATAGTCGCTCTCTTCTTTTGGCAGAGAGAACTTACCTTCACCATGCGACACCCACACTCCTAATGTACAGCCTCTCAGAGAGTGTAACATGACAGAATGATTGGCTTGGACTTCTACAGAGGTAAAAGCCGACTCATGCTTGTGGGAATCATTATGTAACATCTTTGGTTTCTGCTCATGGCTTGGATTTATCAAGCCCAACTCGATAAACAACTGGCAGCCATTGCATATGCCTAGAGATAAGGTATCTGGTCTAGCATAGAAGTTTTCTAAGGCTTCTTTGGCTTTGGGGTTATACAAGAAAGCTCCTGCCCAGCCTTTGGCAGAGCCTAAGACATCTGAGTTGGAAAAACCTCCTACAGCCGCTAAAAAGTCCACCTCAGCCAAGTTTTCTCTACCACTAATGAGATCAGTCATATGTACGTCTTTGACCTCAAAACCTGCCATATACAGGGCGTTTGCCATTTCTCTCTCTGAGTTTGACCCCTTCTCTCTCAATACTGCTGCTACGGGCTTATTTGAAGCCCCTACAACAGGTCTTTTACCTGTGAAATGTGCTGGAAAGCTAAACTGTAAGGCTTGCGCTTTATAGTGCTCAAAACGTTCTTGTGCTTTTTGCTCTCCCGATTGTTTTTTGTCTAGTAAGTAAGATGTTTTAAACCAAACATCACGTAAGTCTGCGACATTTAACTCATAAGTATCTTTTGCATTAGTTATGCGCAGCGTCTTACCTTCCACGGCTTTGCCTAGTTTAACAAACTTCAAGCCTTCTGCTGCTAAGCTTTTTTCGACTTCTTCTGAATTTAACGTTTGTATGACAATCCCTGCGTTTTCTGCAAATAACACCTTGGTAGTATCTGACTCTCCCAAAGAGGAGATATCTATTTCTGCCCCCAGGTTAACATCTGCAAAGCACATTTCTAAGAGTGTGGTTACTAAACCACCAGCAGAAATATCATGCCCTGCCGAAATCAACCCTTTTTCGATCAATGCTTGCACCGTATTGAAGGCTGCCTTGAACTTCGCCGCATCTTTGATATCTGGTGCTTGCTCCCCTACTCTATTCAATGCCTGTGCAAAAGATGAACCTCCCAACTGAAAGTCATCGGAAGAAAAATCTATGTAATACACAGTGTTTTCCTTAGCTTTAGAAAACACAGGTTCTACCACTTTGGTAATATCGTTACAATGCCCTACAGAAGAAATAATCACCGTTCCTGGTGCGATCACCTCTTCTTTGGGGTACTTTTGTTTCATAGACAAAGAATCTTTCCCTGTAGGGATATTGATTCCTAAAGCTATAGCAAAGTCAGATACTGCGTGTACAGCATTGTACAGCCTAGCATCTTCTCCTTCGTTTTTACATGGCCACATCCAATTGGCAGAGAGAGATACAGAAGTCATGCGCTCTTCTAAAGGAGCCCATACCAAATTGGTGAGACATTCAGCTATGGCGTTTCTTGCCCCTGCTTTTTCATCTATCAAACTCGCCACGGGCGCATGACCTATAGAAGTAGCCACTCCTTCTTTTCCTTGATAATCCAACGCCATGACAGCGACATCATTTAGCGGAAGCTGCAATGCACCTGTACATTGCTGCTTGGCTACCTTCCCTCCTACGCAACGATCTACTTTGTTGGTCAACCAATCTTTACATGCCACTGCTTCTAACTGTAAGACGGTTTGCAAATGCTTCAAAAGATCTTCTTGCTTGTAGTCAATCTTTTGATAGGTATGCTTAGTGGTAGTATCTTTCATGTAGGTCTTTGGAGAAGAACCAAACATATCGGCTAAGTTCAAATCCATAGGTTTCTCTCCTGAGGTTGTGGACTCAAAAGTAAACCTTCTGTCGTTGCTGACCTTTCCTACTTGATAGAGCGGTGCGCGCTCTCGTTCTGCTACCTTTTGTAGATAAGTAACATCTTTTTCTTTGATGACAAGCCCCATACGCTCTTGCGACTCATTGCCAATGATCTCTTTAGCAGAAAGAGTAGGATCACCTACAGGAAGTGCGTCCAAATCAATCTGTCCTCCTGTATCTTCTACTAGCTCGGACAAGCAATTGAGATGTCCCCCTGCCCCGTGGTCATGAATAGAGACGATAGGGTTCAAGTCATCTTCTACCATTGCTCTGATGGCATTGGCAGCTCTTTTTTGCATTTCGGGATTAGAACGCTGTATGGCATTGAGTTCTATGCCAGACTCCATCTCACCAGTGTCCGCAGAAGAAACGGCAGCACCTCCCATACCTATGCGGTAGTTATCACCACCTAAGATCACGATTTCATCTCCATCTTGTGGATCATCTTTTAGTGCCTGTTCTTTTTTACCATAGCCTACACCTCCTGCCTGCATAATCACTTTATCAAAACCTAGCTTACGCAAGTCGCTTGCACCTTTCCCTGTCTCTTGATGCTCAAAGGTCAAAAGTGAACCAGAAATCAACGGTTGACCAAACTTATTTCCAAAGTCAGAAGCACCGTTGGACGCTTTGATAAGAATATCCATAGGGGTTTGATAAAGCCAATCTCTTTCTTGTAAGGTTTCCCAAGGTCTGTCGGCTTCCAAACGAGCATAAGAAGTCATATAAACGGCTGTACCAGCCAAAGGTAAAGAACCCTTACCTCCTGCTAATCTATCTCTGATCTCTCCTCCTGAGCCTGTAGCCGCCCCATTGAATGGCTCTACAGTAGTAGGAAAGTTATGTGTCTCTGCTTTGAGTGAAATTACTGAATCGAAGGTTTTATTGACATAGACATCGGGCTTGTCTGCTGAGCGTGGGGCGAATTGCTGTACTTGTGGCCCTTCTACAAAGGCTACATTGTCCTTATATGCGGAAACTACTGTATTAGGGTTTTGATTGGTTGTTTTCTTTATCAACTTAAAGAGTGAACTTTCTTTTTCTTCTCCATCAATGATAAATGTGCCATTAAAGATTTTATGCCTGCAATGCTCTGAATTGATCTGTGAAAAACCAAATACTTCTGAATCGGTGAGTTTACGCCCTAATTTTTGAGCTAATTTTTCTAAATAATCTATTTCTTCTGGGTTGAGCGAAAGTCCTTCTTGCTTATCAAAAGCTGCTATATCTTCTACTTCTATCACTTGCTCTGGCACTATGTCTATAGTAAACATAGCCTGATCTAGTCCAAGGTACTTTTTTTGAAGCATCGTATCATAGCTACACTCAGCACCTGTTACCTTGATAAACTCCTCTATGCGCTCAATGCCTTGTATATTCATGTTTTGAGTAATCTCTACAGCATTGGTACTCCATGGGGTAATCATCTCTTTACGAGGACCTATATAGGTGCCCTCTAGTTTTTCAGCATGAAGTTGATGGGCATTTCCAAACAACCAGCTTAACTTTTGAACGTTTTCTTGTGTTTGTTCTGCTGTTTTTACGGCAAAAAAAGTATCGCCTTTTTCAAAGAATAAGATCACTACTGAAAAGTTTTATGTATAACATTAAATTTATGAAAAAGTAAAATTATACAATTCAGTGGAGTTTAAATATTGATTTGAAGAAATATGTTGATTTTATAGTAAGCTATTAACAATTAGTAGGTAAGCATTCGGTTAACTACGTCTTAATTTTCATGAGCTTTTGGCTGTTAGTTTTTCCCTTTGTTGGGAAAGCCACTAAGTACTTTAGCTGTAAGCATTCGGTAAACTACGTCTTTATTCCCATGAGCCTTTGGCTATTAGATATTAGCAGTTAGCTTTTTTGTCCCTTCATAATATGTCTATGACCAATAGTCCATAAATTGTTGACCATTTTAAAGAAAATTATGTGCTATACATTTTATAATAAAAAAAGAGCTAATCACTAAAGGCTAAAAGCTTTTACCACTAAAAGTGTTTAGTGAAAATAAAGAAAAGCTAAGCCTCAATACGGGCTTAACCGAACGCATACCTTTAGCTAACAATATGAAGGCACGTTTAGCTCTTTTACTGGGGAATCTCCAAGGGCGGAGAATGCTCAACACTATTGATACAAGGTATTGATTTATGGTAGTTCTCCACTTGTTTTATTTTGTTAAAACTTGGCACAAAAGATGCTACATACCAGCGGATACACTTATTCTAATTTTTAATAGTCATCCTAAAATACTTAAGTGTAACTCTAGCGACCAAAAACTTACTAAAAGATTCATAACTTATAGAAAGCTTTGCAAAACCATCTTTTGCACTTATTCAGCGTTATACAAAATTTTAAAATC
>WTJX01000395.1 GCA_011524675.1 Cytophagales bacterium | reverse complement strand
TCTTTGATATTAATAGCTTTGCTATCTTCTTATCATCCATCATATATTTGAATACAACATCGTATATGGGGTTAGCTATTTTCATTATATTTTCTTAGAGTGAACGAAAAATGTATTTTAGTTTCCTAGTTCAAAATTAACCTAGCAGAAGACGTTGTTGAACTTAGGTTTTAGCTATTGTTTTACAGAGCTATCTAACACTAAAAAAATAGGCTTTTTATGGATTGTTGTGGTAGGATTGTCCCAATCATTTCCACCTAGTATATTGCTTTGAATGCCTTACAAAAATACTAAATTTTTATTGATTTAACTTTCCTCTCAAAGCTGTACAAAAGTTTTTAAAAATAAAGTGTGATTTTCTTTTTTAAAACCAAAACAGTCTGCTATATTTGCAATCCGAAACACAGAGAGTTGTCAGAGTGGTCGAATGAGGTGGTCTTGAAAACCATTGTACCTTCGCGGGTACCGGGGGTTCGAATCCCTCACTCTCTGCATACAAAACCCTTTTAGAGCAATCTGAAAGGGTTTTTTCATTTTAGAGAACTGAGTATAATAAAAGAATAAATTCAAATACTATTCTTGAAGACAAAAAAAGCCACTATGATCTATATCATAGTGGCTTTTTTTATTAACCATTAAAAAAAACAAAAAATTATTTTTTTGATAATATAGCTGCCCAACCACCTCCTGTGGACATCTCTATCGTTAGCTTTGAGCTGTTTGTTACTTCCTTGGTTAATTTTTTGTAGTCTTCGGCATAAGTTGCTGCTTTGTCACCATCCTTGAAAACCTCCATACTATAGTTGCCATCTTTCAAAAAAGACAAGTCAAGCTCTAGCTTGCGAGCTGACCAATCCGTCATAGCTCCGATATACCATTTCTCTCCTTTTCTTCTCGCAATAGCTACATAGTCACCTACAACACCCTTCAAAACCTTAGTTTCATCCCAAATAGTAGGAATTTGTCTTATAAAGTCAAGCGACTCTTGTTCTTTCATATAAAGAGATGGTGACTCACAAAGCATTTGTAAAGGAGCTTCATATACTACATACATCGCTACTTGATGCGCACGTGTCCCTAAGCTATTAGGCGTTTTAAAACTAACAGAAAAACCTTTTTTATGTCTATTATTCATAGCTCCCGGCGTATAATCCATAGGACCAGCGAGCATACGTATGAAAGGAATGGTAACATTATGCTCTGGCGTAATGTCACTACTCCATTTATTGTTCTCACTACCTTTTACAGCTTCATAGTTTATAACATTAGGATACATTCGTCTCAAACCTGCTGGTTTGAATGCTCCATGAAAATTGACTAATAATTCTTCTTCTGCACATTTTTTGGCAATTCGTTCGTATGAGTTCACTACATACTGGTCACTTCGTTGTATAAAATCTACTTTGATACCTTTCGCACCCCAGCTTTTGTATGTTTCAAGTATATGATCTAAGTTTTCATCTAGGGGTTTCCACAATACCCAAAGAATGATTCCTACACCTTTTTGTTTTGCATAAGAAATCAATTCACGAACATCCATTTTTGGATTAAAGTCAAGAATATTGGTCGTAGATTTTGTCCAGCCCTCATCAAGTATTACATACTCAATATTGTTCGATGCCGCAAAATCAATATAGTATTTGTATGTTTGGGTATTTAGTCCTGGTTTGAAATCTACATCAAAGAGGTTATTCGCATTGTACCAATCCCAAGCTACTTTTCCTGCTTTTATCCATGAAGTATTTTTGATCGCTACAGGCTTGGCTAGCTGATAGCTAAGGTTACTTTCAATAAAGACCCTATCGTCATTACCTATTACAAACACTCTCCAAGGGTAGTCTCTATTACCACTTACTTTAGCTATATAATCTGCTTTTTTGGTAATGGTCTGGTTACGGTCAGGCTTCTTTTTAGCATCTACAGCTTCTAACACAAAATTTGGAAACTTAGTACTCATACTTCCATTTCCATTACTTTTCAAAAACATAGCTGGATAGTCGTGTAATGCTGTTTCGGTAAAGACTACCTTTGCATTCTGCGTAGCAAACATCACAGGAAGACTGCAAAATTCACCTGTGCTTATCTCTTTCAATGCTTTATCTAGGTATAGCCTTTCATTGCTCGAATAAGTAGATTTTTCTTTTGGGAAAAAAGATCGAGTATTATCTGGAAACGTTAAGGTAGCTTCTTCAGAGATGACATTTCTCTCCGCTTTGCCATTATCCACGAACTGATATGCCACACCGTCATTATACGCTCTAAAATTTATGCTATAACTTCCTTCAAACGTAAGTGAGAGTGCAGTGTATTTGTCCTTTATCTCTGCATCTTTATGAGGAATACTAGGACGAATTACCGAGGATACAGAACGTATGTTATCATCAGTAACCTTAGGTTGTACACCAAAATCTTGACCTGTAGAAAAGTCCATCCCAATTTTGGCGGTCTTAATCACTACATTGTCTTCTAATGAAACTGACCATGTAATGCCTTGATCTACCATTACTGAAAGTTTTATTCTTTTATCTGGAGAGCTAACCTCAAAGTTCTCTGCTTGGGCTTGTATGCCTACGAGAAAAAACACAATAATTTGTAAAAATGCTTTTCTATTTATTTTCATTTAATCTTTGTTATAAAATTTGTGCTGTTATAAATTGTCTTGAAGTGTGTGAAGTGGTTTTACCTTTAATGATTAACTAAAAAATAAGCTTTTATTCCTTATCATTTTGAAGCTCTGTAATGCTTCTGTTGAGCCTAAAAAATAATTTTCGATATAAAACGAAAAAGCTAAACATACTCTTAGATCGTTATTGTTTTCATTTAGTGATAAGATGTATATAAAGACTTCACACTAGCAATATAATAATTCTTGCTTTATTTATTGTTGTTTTTACAATTTAATTTTCCCTTGAAGTAGCTGGCCAAAAAAATCATATATTAAAAAAGCGAGGGATTTTAGCTCCGGTCAAGACAGAAAACAGATTCATTATGTTTATTTGTGTATATTGATCATTATGTCTTAAATTGTAAACATTCAGTAAAGTATTTCTTAATTCTAAAGAGCTTTTGATTTTAAAGCGTGTTGTGCTACAATGTACGTTTTTTTGATGCCGCTAGAAATAGAAAAAATGATTTACTGAACGAATACGTTAAATTAAATCAAATGAAAGCAAAGATTTCAGCCATTCTTTTATTGTTTTTGTGTTTACATAATTTTGCTTCGCAAATTATTATCCCTATGGACAAGACACAGTCCAATCATCTGAAAGCATATGGTATTACCTATTGGTGGTTAGAGAAAGGAGGAAATGCCGAATGGCTACTAAACTATAAGGGAGGTAGTTTTAGTTTTTTGTATCATAAAGATATTGAGTCGGAATTAGTTATTCGAGACATCTCTTACAAAATCCTCTCTGATGCGGACTATGCAGGCATCAAAGAAGAGTTGGCAAGTCCAAATGTCAATGCAGATGTGCTAGAGCTAAAAAAAGCGCCAAAAATTGCGGTATATTCGCCTAAGACCAAACAACCATGGGACGATGCAGTAACCATGGTGCTCACCTATGCAGAGATCCCCTATGATGTGATTTTTGATGATGAAGTATTGACCCAAACGCTACCCAAATACGACTGGTTGCACCTGCATCATGAAGATTTTACGGGGCAATATGGTAAATTTTACAGAAGCTTTAGCAGAGCGCCTTGGTACATAGAACAAAAAAAAATGTTTGAAGCTTCTGCGGCTAAACATGGTTTCAAAAAAGTTTCTGAACTAAAGTTGGCGATTGTAAAGGAAATACAAGCATTTTGCGCTTCGGGAGGTTTTTTGTTTGCCATGTGCTCCGCCACCGATACTTATGACATTGCGCTTTCTGCCGAAGGAATTGATATATGCGAGCATATGTTTGACGGTGATGGTGCAGACCCTCATGCACAGCACAAACTTGACTACTCCAAGACTTTTGCTTTCAAAGACTTTTCATTGATTCAAAACCCTATGGAGTATGAGTATTCTTCTATTGACAACCAATATGCAGATAGAGGACTAAATGAAAGCAACGATTATTTTACACTTTTTGATTTTTCTGCCAAATGGGATCCCGTACCTACTATTCTGACACAAAACCATACCAGAGTAGTGAAAGGATTTATGGGACAAACAACCGCTTACAAGAAAAAAATGATTAAAAAAGATGTTATTATTTTGGGTCAGAATGCCGAAATAGACGAAGCAAGATATATCCACGGTACATTTGGAAAGGGATTTTGGACGTTTTATGGAGGACATGACCCAGAAGACTATCAACACTATGTGGGTGAGCAACCTACAGACCTAAACTTACACCCAAACTCTCCAGGCTATAGACTCATCCTAAACAATATATTATTCCCTTCTGCCAAAAAGAAGAAAAAGAAAACTTAATTTTTTTCATTCTTTTATACTGACATCCGAGAAAAAAAATGCTTACAAATTGAAGCTCTTTAAAATAAGCTA
>WTJX01000135.1 GCA_011524675.1 Cytophagales bacterium | reverse complement strand
ACATCGGGTAACCGTGCCATGAGCTTCTCTATCAAAATTGAAAAAATGATCGAAAGCCTTGTCGTAAAAAATGAAAATGCTACAGAGACAGCACAAGACATTACCGACAAGGTATTAGAAAAGCTATTGTCTGCCTTCAATGAATTGGGGTTACAATCTAAAACTATGATGGAAAGAGTATGAGTAAGTTTGAAATCAATCTAAAAGAAGTATATGGTTCACTATTTGGCTATATCGGCGAGTCTTATCCCGCTTTAAGCTCTTTAGAAAGTTTGCAAAAAGGGTTAGTAGATCGTATAAATCCAGTCGAGGAAGAGCAATCAATCGTAGGAGGAGCAATGCGCAAAAACCCCGAAGGCATGGAAGGGATTTCGCCTATGGACTTTAAAGACATCGATGGAGAACTAGTAGACTTTACCTTTCCCTATGAACCTGTCATCAACATCAGCGGCAAAAACATTTGGAAACGTAAGTATCCGCAAGATGCTAGTGGTGGTGGTAGCATCAAAACGCTTTGGAATCAAGATGACTGGGAAATTAGCCTAAAAGGTGTCTTTGTAAATCAATACGATGACAACAAACCCCTTGAGGACATACAAAAGTTACTTGCGTTTAATAAAAAAGGGCTGGTGCAAATACAGTCCACAATCACAGATATCTATGATATTAAAAAAATGGCAATTCGTAGCATCGAGTTCCCAGAATTCGCAAACGAAAGGGTACAGCCCTTCATTATCAAAGGTTGGAGCGATCATGATGATTACTCTCTTTTCGATTAATCTACATAATACGCAAGCTATGTATTTAGGAAAACAATCACATCAAGTATTGATTGAGGGAAAGAGACTCAACAAAATTACTTCTATCGAGATAGAAAAAGACATTAAACTATTGAGCGATACGGCAACCATCAAGCTTAGTGGTTTCCAAAGGGACTTGACATTAGAGGTAGAGAAGAAAATCAAAAGAGGCAATCATATCACTATTGCTGTTGGCTACAATGACGATAACGATCATGAGTTTGAGGGCTATGTAAAATCAGTAAGTACAAACAATGACATCACCATTAAATGCGAAGATAGAATGTTTGAGTTTTACAAAGCCGTTACTGCCCAAAAGTTAAAGTCTGTATCTGTCGAAGATATCATAACACATATGTTTAAGGACATCAAAGGGTATGAGTTAAAGCTAGGGGAAAATGTTGACAGCATACGCTTTACAGACTTTACCATCAAACAAGGCTCAACAGCGCATGAAGTATTGGCATTACTAAAGAAAAAAACAGGGTTAAACATCTACCTACGTGGCAATGAATTGCATATGCAGCTGCGCCATCTGACAGATAGAGGCAATACGATTGAACTGGACTTTCGAAAGCATGTTCATCAGTCGAGTTTGAAGTACATAGACGCTAATGATACGCTCTTGCATATTACCGTGAATAGCACCTTGAAAGATGGCACTACCCTCACCGCTACGCACGGACAAAGTGGAGGGGATACAATGGACTTTGTAGTGCATGGTGTAGAAAACCAAGCTGCTTTAGATACCATTGCAAAGAATTATTATGACAAAAGGATTTATACAGGAGTGGATGGTACGGTAAGTTGTTCGCTAACGCCTTACCTCACGGTAGGAGATCATGCTAAACTCATTAGTCCCAATTACCCACAGCGTGAGGGAACATATTTTATTGAGACGGAAAAGATAAGCTATAGCCAGTCCAATGACGAAAGAGTAGTAGGGCTAGGCGCATTGGTCAATATAAAAAACGGTGAAGGTTAAAAGGTTGAAGGTTAAACGTTGAACGTTGAACGTTGAAGGTTGAAGGTTGAAAGCTATGCTTGAAAGACATAACATACTAAATAACAACACATTAGTACTCTTGCCTAGCGACTAGACACTAACGACTAGATACTTCTGAACACTTGAACACCTGAAAACACGAACACTTAAATACTTGAACACACTTAGAAACTATGGGAAACCCAAAACTAAAAGAAGCCTTAAAAAGTTGCTTTGAAGCCTTAAACGAAACGGATTACCCTTTTCGTCTAGGCGAAGTGGTGAGCGTAGAAGGCTTGAGTTGTACCGTCAAATTCATGCAAGGGGGTGTCGCCTTAGAAGTCGATGAAATTGGCTTGAAGTCAACCTTAAACGAGGATGAAAACGGACTCTTTCAAGTTCCTTCCATAGGCTCAAAAGTTTGGGTTTCGCTCACAGGACAAGAGCAATACGGTTTTGTAGTGCTGTGCGATCAAGTAAGTGAAGTCCGCTATGTCAATGAAGGGATGACTTTTAGCATGGATGCAGAAAAACTAAATGCTACGCTAGAATCTATGCTTTTTGAACTTAGTACTAATGCTATTCAAATGGAAATAGAAAATAGTTCCATCACGCTAGACAAAGACTTAGTGGACATCCATAGCGGTGGAAAAATCAATATCTATAATGATGAGGCGACTTTAAAAGCCTTGTTAGACGATATTCTTTCTACCATAGAAACGATAACCGTCAGTACTGGCGTTGGTCCAAGTGGCACACCACTACCCCCAACGATTCAAAAGGTAACAGCAATAAAAAGTGATATAACCAAATTATTCAGCTAATGGCACTAGTAAAGGCAACATTAAAACAAGGAATCGTAAGCCTCATGTCAGACATGAGAAGTAAAGAAGACCTAAGCGACGACGCATTTGCAGAGGAGCTAGCGAGTCTCATCGACTCATATATAAAGTCTGCAACGATTATAGTGCCTGTGGGCATTACGGTTTCTACACCAAGTGGTCCAGGCGCAACGACAGCACCAGCAAAAGCAGATATATCATGATAGATTTTATTCAAAATAGTGAAGGAAAGATAGACATCAGTCAAAGCGATGGGCAGCACATCAATGATTTACTGGTGCTATACAAAGGACATAACAAACCACACCCCATGGTAGGCGTGGGAGTACACCGTTTTATGCATGATGAAGAGTACAACTTTGCTTTTCATCGCCAAAGCATCATTAACGAATTGCAGCAAGACGGAGCAGAAGTAGCCAAGGTGCAGTTTGTAATCAATCAAAACGATGAAATAAAAGTACAGATCAATGCGGATTATCCAAGTTAAAAAGAACCAAAGCTTATTTGATATTGCGGTACAAGAGTACGGCAGTTTTTACGGTGTGCATTGGATCGTAGAGGACAACGAAGACATCAACAGTGTCTTGGACAATGTCTTTGAAAGCGACACCCTACTCATGCGTGACGATGTCATGAACGGACAGGTAAAAAAACATTTGTCTTCTTTTACCATCGCGACCATCAATGACGCAGTAAGAACCAGTGGCATAGGATTTTGGGCAATAGAAAAAGATTTTGAAATACAATAATTATGGCATACGAAATAGGAGAATCAAAAACAATGATAGAAGCCCAACTGGCAGCCATCCCCGAAATGGAAGGATTGGAGGGCAATGGAGCCGTAGCAGTAAGCCGTGTGCAGCTATGGGATTATATGAAAGATGCCATTGACTTTGCCAGTGTGGAGCTGTCAAAGAAATATGACGAGATGTTAGCAGCGGTAGAGACGCTGCTAAGTACGGCATCGGCAGGAACAGCCTTACAGATTGCCGCTTTAGCCAAAGCTTATCAGCATGGCGACACCTTAACAAACGTAAACAATCAGCTTGTTTATGATGTCATAGACGAGAGCAAACAGGTGGTCAACTATGTAAGCATAGGGGTAGAAGATGAGACAACCCAAGGCATCAAAGAAAGGATTGTGAAAATAAAAGTTGCCAAAGACAATAATGGGGCAATAGAACAGCTCACAGAGGATGAGCGCATCGGATTGGTAGATTATTTTGATGACGCAGGCTTTTTTGGAATCTTCTTAGATATCATCACCCTAGAAGCGGACAAAATCGCCTACGAGCTAACGGTAGAAGTAAATCCGAAAGTCATTGACAAGGACACAGGGGCTTACCTGGACGGAAGTAGCGAGACTCCTATTTTAGATGCAATCAGAGATTACCACGATACCAAAAACAAAACGGACTTTGACGGAAAGATATACAAGACTAAGCCAGAAAGTGCCGTGCAAAACATTGATGGTATTGAGTACGCAGAAATCGACAAAGCCATGTACTGGGACGGCAGCCAATGGATAGAGTTTCCACGTTTTTGGCAAAGCAATGCAGGCTATGTGCAAGTGAGTGAGGAGGATTGTATCATTCATTATTTGTAGAAGATTAGAGATTAAAGATTAAGGATTAAAGAGGGCAGGATTTTATTCCACGAAAGTGGCTTTGCTTAATTAATAATTAAGAATGAAAAATGAATAATAGGAGAACTTGATTTTTTGTGCCTTTAATCACGAGAAATTAAGGGTATGAAAAAAATAATGACTAATTGTAAAAACTGCCCATTGCCCAAAGCACAGAGCGCATGGCTCAAAGCTCAAGTCGCATAACGCAAATCGGAAAACTAAAACACCATAAGAAAAAAACAATATGTATC
>WTJX01000481.1 GCA_011524675.1 Cytophagales bacterium | reverse complement strand
CTTCTACATTCAGTCGAGATACTGCGGTATCTGTACCTACTTCCAATGCTTTTTTAAGTCCAGCAGCTACGGTAGAGTCTGATAATTCTGAATCCTCTTCGGGTTCTATAAGTGGAGCTATTTCTTCGCATGATAGAGTGATTAGGCAGAAGCTAGCAATTAAGGTTAATAAGGTTCTTTGTATCGCTTTAGTAGTCATAAATTATGAATTAGTGATTATTATAAGTTGTGTAAAATCTTTCAAAAAGTGCAGTCCATGAACCTATTGTCGTGTTGGCTTGCACTGAGTTGCTGTTTATATTAATGAATTTTTCTCTAGGGATTTCGTAGCATCCCATACTTTTTAAGTGATTGTTTGTCACTTGGCAATCTATCAATTCAAAGTTCATGCCATTCAAAAATTCAGATAGAAGTATGAAGGCCATTTTACTTGTGTTTGATTGATGTGAGAACATTGATTCACCAAAAAACATTTTACCAATAGATACACCGTAAAGTCCGCCTTGTAGGTTGTTGCTTTGGTCCCATATTTCTACAGAATGAGCAATCCCGAGCTTGTGAAGTATAGTGTAGGCGTCCACCATTTCTTTATGTATCCATGTGCCGTCTTCATCTTTTCTTTTGATGGTTTTACATTGAAGAATAACATCACTGAAAGCCGTGTCTATCGATACGTGGTACTGCTTTTTCTTAAGCATGGAGCGCATGCTCTTCGAAATTTTTACTTCTCCTGGTTTTACCACACATCGCTCTTCTGGCGACCACCATAGTAGAGGGTCTTCTTCGTTGTACCATGGGAAAATACCATTTCTATAGGCGGAAATAAGGAATTCAGGAGAAAGATCTCCTCCCATACATACGATGCCGTCTGTGCTGTCTTCTATAGCTGGAAATTGAACATAATCTTTGATTTGCGCCTGATTTAACATGATATCAAATCTTTTGTTCTGTTTTTTGTGAATGCTTCAATGATATTTTTATTATTGAATTGATGTCAAAGAAATTGTACAAATATACGCTTTTTGTTTCAGTAGCTTCTGGAGTTGTTTTTGGTGTGTTTTGGTTTTCTTCGTTTGCTTCTCACTTTTTTAAAGATAAAGCTTTAAATAGCTATTTTTTCAAACCTAGTGATGGTGTTTATTCTGATTATTATGATTCTGGAGAGCTACGTAGCGTTAAGACGTATAGAGACGGTAAAAAACATGGCAGTTTTGTTGAGTTTAATGTAGAAGGGGATACTTTATTATATAAATTGTTTGAGAAAGATACTTTAATTGTTGAAAGGTGGTTTTCAGAATCTGGAGAGATAGTGTTTCAAGATGAGTTTGATGGTGTTAATGGTGTTAAAAGAAAGGTTTTTAATGATTCTTTATATCTCTATGAATATAGACTGATAGCAGTAGGGAGAGAAAAGTTTGAGAGTTTTTGTTCTAGATGTCATGTTTTTCAAATTGAAAAATGGAAAATCGGATATCGACTCGCAAAATCTGATTTGAACTTGCACTATAAGCATTTTGACTCGTTGAGAGTGGCTCGGTATATTCCTGATAGTTTGTTAAAAGAAAATGATTTAATAGCTATATCTACATTTTTAGATTCAGTCTTTATGCCAAAAGCAGGGGTGAAAAAGCCTATAGTAGTGCCGAAAAATAAATATTTAAGGAAAATTTGAGTGAGCCAGTTGTTGGTTAGTTTTGCTCTAATTTTTTTTTAGTCATTATAACCATTAACTTAAGTTTCTTACCCTTTGTTATTTTTTATCGTTTTTAGTACTTTTGCATCCCAAATAGACTTAGAGTGGGTTGTTTGGTGCTGGATATTTCAGCGGGTGATATACGATAAAACAACAATATATGGGTTCTAAAAGTACAAAAGGTTTATACGATCCTTCATTTGAGCATGATGCATGTGGTATTGGATTTGTAGCTAGCCTCAAGAACACAAAATCTCATGACATTGTAGAAAACGCCTTGAAAATGCTCTCTGTGATGGAGCATAGAGGTGGTTGTGGTTGTGATGTGAATTCTGGTGATGGAGCTGGGATTTTGATACAGAAACCGCACAAATTTTTACTTAGAGAAGCTAAAAAATTAGGTTTCGAACTTCCTGAATATGATCAATACGGTGTTGGTCAAACTTACTTTCCAAAAGACGAAAAATTAAGAGCTGAGGCTAAGCAGTTGATAAAAGATACTGCTGAAAAGCTTGGTCTTAATATTCTTGGTTATAGATTAATCAACGTTGACAACGGACCTTTAGGAGAGGCTCCTTTATCAACAGAACCTCAAATAGAGCAAGTTTTCGTAGAGAGACCATCTACTATGGATGAGAGCTCTTTCGAGAGAAAACTATACGTTCTTAGAAATTATACTTCTCATGTGTTTAATGAAGCACATCCAGAGTTAAACGGTGATTTTTATTACTCAACGTTTTCTTCTAAAACTATAGGGTATAAGGGGCAATTAAATACAGCTCAAGTAAGACAATATTTCCTTGATCTTCAAGATGAGGATGTTGAGTCTACTTTGGCACTTGTTCACTCACGTTTCTCAACAAATACATTCCCTAAGTGGAAACTTGCGCAGCCTTTTAGATACATTGCTCACAACGGTGAGATAAATACTGTAAGAGGAAATGTGAATTGGATGAAATCTAGAGAGTCTGCTCTAGAAACAGCAAACTTCACTAAGGAAGAGATTGAGATGCTTACTCCTATATGTGATCATTCTAATTCCGATTCAGCGAGTTTAGATAATGCTATAGAATTATTAGTATTAAGTGGTAGATCCCTTCCACATGTTATGACTATGCTTGTTCCAGAAGCATGGCAAGAACATGACGAAATGGAAGACTATAAGAAAGACTACTATAGATACCATGCTCAAATGATGGAGCCATGGGATGGTCCTGCTTCTATTTGTTTTACAGATGGTAAAATGGTAGGTGCTACTTTGGATAGAAACGGTCTTAGACCTTCAAGATACTGCGTGCTAGAAGACGGAACTTTGATAATGGCTTCTGAAGCAGGTGTACTTCAGGCAGATCCATCTAAAGTTGTGAAAAGAGGACGTTTACAGCCAGGTAAAATATTTGTGGCTGATTTAGAAGGTGGAAGAATCATAGGTGATGACGAGCTTAAAAAAGGTTTGGCTGAGCAAGCACCTTACAGTGAGTGGATTAAAAATGAGACTCACATATCTGATCTTTCTACTGATAAAGAAGAGTTTGATGCGTTAGCTGAAGATACTTTATTAAATAAACAACAGGCTTTTGGTTATTCATCAGAGGACTTGAAAGTTGTAATATCTGATTTAACTGAAAAAGGAATAGAGCCATTAGGTTCTATGGGATTCGATGCTCCTCTTCCTATTCTTTCAGATCAGAGTCAGCATTTGGCGCATTACTTCAAGCAACTGTTTGCTCAAGTAACTAACCCGCCAATTGATCCTATAAGAGAAAAGATGGTTATGTCTTTGATCTCTTATGTTGGTAATTCGGAAAATGTTCTTTCAGAAGGTCCTGATCACTGTAGAAAAATTAGACTTGACACTCCAGTAATTACTAATGCTGAATTTAATAGCATGAAGTACATTACTAAGGATGGATTTAAGTCTGTAGTAATAGATACTCTTTTTGCTGCAACAGAAGACTCTGGAGAGTTAGAAAAAGCGATTGATTCTGTTTGTACTCAAGCTATAGAGGCCGTAAAAGGAGGTGCTAACATTGTAATTCTTTCAGATAGAAAAATCACAAGTGAACTTGCTCCTATTCCTTCATTAGCTGCTACTGGTGCTGTTCATCATGCTTTAATAAAAGCAGGTTTGAGAGCTCAGGCAGGTATAGTAGTTGAGGCAGGTGATGTGAGAGAAACTCACCATGTAGCTACTTTAGTAGGTTATGGTGCTTCTGCAATAAACCCATACTTAGCGTTTGAATCTATTAGAGGACTTGCTAGCACAGGTTTAATAAAAAGTGATAAGTCTCAAGAAGAATTAGAGCTTAACTTTATTAAAGGTATCGGATACGGTTTGAGAAAGATCTTCTCAAAAATGGGTATTTCAACATTACAGTCTTATCAAGGTGCTCAGATTTTTGAGGCACTAGGTGTAAGTGAAAATGTAGTTAATAAATGTTTTGCTGGTACTGTAAGTAGAATTCAAGGATTGACTTTTGATGGTATTGCTAAAGAAGTTTTAGTTAGACATCATTTGGCTTATCCATCTACTCCTAACCCTGTTGAGAAATTAGAGGTTGGTGGATTCTATCAATGGAAAAGAAGAGGTGAGCATCACTTATTCAACCCAGATTCAATTCAGTATTTACAGCATTCTACGAAGAATAATGATTACCAGAAGTACAAAAAGTATACTAGAGTAATCAACAATCAGACTAAAAAAGCAGCTACTTTAAGAGGTCTTTTAGACTTTGAAAATAAGCAGCCAATTCCACTTTCTGAAGTAGAACCGGTTGAAAACATCTTTAAAAGATTTGCTACTGGCGCTATGTCTTTTGGG
>WTJX01000533.1 GCA_011524675.1 Cytophagales bacterium | reverse complement strand
CCTATAACGTAAACATTGATAAAGAAGACACTATAGAGGTAAAAGGTGTTTATACTATTTCTTGTATTACAAGATACTATTACGCAAAAATGCTAAAACACAATACAGGAAAACAGTTTATCATTGACCAACAAAAGTACAAGTTGATAGATGTATTTGACGATAAAGTCATCATTGAGAAATTGGGAGAAAGCTTTAAAAATGACGAAAAACTAGACTTTGAAATATATAACGTCTCACTAGATGAGAAAACAGAATATAGTGGCAAAGGTCTTTTACAGCTTTCTAAGAAAAATTGGGAAAGACATATGGAAGCGACTTATTTTTTACCTAAAAAGATTTATCATGCTTTTAGAAAAAATAACACACTAAGTGAGCGCGAGCATGACAAATTGAAAGAAAAAGTAAAAAAATCAAAGAAAAAAAGTGTGATCTATGCTTGCATGAAACTTGCTGCGCCAGTAGAAAAAATGATTATCTACAAACCGCATATTGGAGCAAAAAAGAGTATCACAATAAATATTTCTAACTAGCCTTAAAGACGTCCTGAGTAACTAGACTTGTTAGGACTCAAAAAAAGCCGAATAAAAAAAATACAAATTCTAATTTCAAACACATGAAACCCGCAGGTTAAAGGTTGAACGTAAAAGGTTGAAGGTTGAGTCAAACACACAAGGGCACGATTAAAAAAAACATAATAACTAACTGAATACTAGGTTATTATCAACTTGAACACTCAAATACGAGAATACTTGAACACATTTTAAACACATGAAACAAGTATATCAAAGGTAAAAAGTTAAACGTTGAAGGTTATTGTACTTAGCTCACAAGAGCATCATTATAATGACGCAAACCGCATGTCGCACAGCGCAAAGCTTTTTCAACCTGAACACAAGAAAACATGAACACTCGAACACATTCAAATACCATGAAAGAACTTATCACTAAATTTTATACGGCTTTCGCCAATGGAGATGCACGTCAAATGATCGCTTGTTATCATGAAGAGGTAGTATTTAAAGATCCTGCCTTTGGAACGCTCAAAGGACAGAAAGCATGCAAGATGTGGGAAATGCTATTATCCAAAAAGGAGGCGATAGAGGAAGTAAGCTTTGGAGATATCCAATCTACGGAAAATACGGCTAGTGCCGATTGGAAAGTGGTTTATTATTTTGGTCCTAAAAAAAGAAAAGTCATTAACGAGGTACATGCCACCTTTACATTCAAAGATGGTAAAATCATTGAGCATACCGATGACTTTGATATTTGGAAATGGTCAAAACAGGCTTTAGGCACGGCAGGACTTTTACTTGGCTGGACTCCTCTAGTACAAACAAAAATTCAAAAACTAGCGAATAAAAACTTAGAAGAGTACATTAGTCCTACTTTACCATCTTAAAAAACAGTACTATAGAAGCTATCGAGTTTTGGTGAGAAACTCCTATAGTTGTAAAGTAGAACTAAAGCAATTATTTATATTTTCAATAGCTTAACGCTACCACTCTTACCATTATTGATGATTTGCAAAAAATACACCCCTTCTGGTATATCACTAGTATTAATCATAGTTTCTAGCGTTGTATTCACGTGTTTTTCTTTAATCAGTATCCCTTTAGTATCGAAAAGTTGTAACACAACATCACCGATGTAAGTATTGAATTTTATATTTAATAGATCATTACAAGGATTAGGTGATACTGACGATATAACTTTATTAATCAAACTGTTATCAGTATTGGTAATGAAGTCATTCTCATCTATTTCAAAAACTTTTGCAGAACCTGTTGTTCCTCTTGTGTGAGTGGCACCAATAGCCACAAAACGACCGATACTATCTATAGCTACAGACTCACCCTTATATCCAATATTATCACCTATTTTAACCCAATTATTATTTTGGTTTTGATAAAGTTGAACTCCTGTAGATTGAGTTGACAAAGCCATGATAGTGCCATCGGAATTAAGACTTACTCTATTATCGCTTTTACTAGAAGTTATATCATCCCCAATTTGATTCCATGAATTATTTTTGAACTCATATACTCTTGTCATACCTTCTATGGATAGATCAACATTACCAAACAAATAGCCTGAACTATTAGAAACAGCTAAAATATTGCCTAAGTCATTTATACTAACTGAAAAACCAAAGCCTTCATTTTCTTGACTTCCTTCTATATCACTCCCCAAAAGCACCCATGAGCCATTCATATTCTTATAAACCTGAGCAAGCCCAGTATTAACACCATTTTGACCATCATAGTGTTCTGATCCTACAGCCAAAATACTACCATCTGCACTTAAGGATACTGTTTTACCCAAAAAACCAAAGTCTGCCTTGCCTTCTATACCGTTACCAACTTGATACCATTGATTGTTAATATTTTGATATACATAAACTTTCCCTGCGTTAGGCCCATTATCGCTATTGCTATTTGCTCCTATGGCAACTACTTTACCGTTTGCACTTAAGCTTACGGAAGCCCCAAACAAATCATACCCTCCATCACCAACTATATTGTTACCAATTTTAACCCATGAATCATTTATATTCTGAAATATACTTACATAACCAATTTTAGGATTGCTAGCTGTGATTGATGGACTAGGGTTATAAGTGGAAGCATGAGCACCTATAGCTACTACAGTACCATCATGACTCAAACTAACAAACTTTCCAAACCAATCCCCTGCTTCATCTCCATCTATGTCAGACCCAATTTGAACCCAATTGTTTTGTGTATTTTTTTTAAACACTCTTGCAAAGCCTGTAAGTGCTCCTTTAACTTCGTTCCTTGGTCCTCCTACGGCTAAAACAGAACCATCTGCACTTATACTTATGGAACTACCAAATAAATCATAAGTACCTTCTCCATTCAATCGACTTCCTAATTGGGTCTGAGAGAATAAAGGAGAATTTAGAGTAAAGAAAAGAAGGAGTAATAATATGTTATAGATTTTCATTTTAGTTTTATTAGGCATTTACATCTATGTAAACTTCATTACATTTAAAAAATATAGATTTAAATATACACCAGAAGAAAGTTTGGTGTCATTTTTTGTTCTCAAGTTGAAAAGCTATAAACTCTAAACTTAACACTAAGAAGAACATTCTACAAAATCAAAGATAAAATAAAATACCCAAATAATTCTCAAATATTCGAAAAAATATACGCTTATTTTAAACATTCTATTATCATGCTAAGCCTTAATACTATTTTATTAAGCCAAGGTTTATTCCCTTTGCTCACGAAGTCTCTCTCTCTGTATCATCAAGCAATTCTTTTTTTTAGTTTAAGAAGCCTATTATAAGGCATTCAAAACCATTTCGGTATCATTAAATGGGGCTTAGTATTTAAACTATTCATCTCAAAAAAACAATTGCCACAACGAATCATCAATATAGAAGAAGAATAGGATTTTTTTAGCTAAAAAATTTTTACTATTTTGCTATTTCAAACAAGCTCATAATAACAGCACAGCTCTTCGGGATGTTCCGCAGGGCATCCCGAAGAAAAAATAAAGCAGATATTCATCTGCGTAGATCATCATGTCAATCACCTACAGATTCAAAGACCAGTATGCTCAACACTTCATTACATGCACCGTGCATCAGTGGGTAGATGTATTTACTAGAAAGGAATATATAGACATATTACTTGACAGCCTTCGTTTTTGCCAAAAGCAAAAAGGCTTACAAATATATGCTTGGGTAGTTATGACCAACCATATACACCTCATCATTGGTAGCAAGGGAAAGAAACTTAGTGATATTATAAGAGACTTTAAAAAATATACCGCTTCAAAAATTTTTGAAGCTATTGAAAATAACCCAAAAGAAAGCAGAAAAAACTGGATGCTTTGGCTATTGAAAAAGGAAGAACAAATATGGTTTTGGGAAGCAGGCTATCATGCAGAACACATTTTCTCACATGACTTTTTTCAAACAAAATTAAACTACATCCATCACAACCCAGTAAAAGCTAAAATCGTTGAGAAAGAAGAAGAATATATATACAGCAGTTGCTGCGATTTTTATGGTAATAGAAAAGGCTTGCTTGAACTAGAAGAGATTTAGATGTAGTATTATATAAGGATCAACATCCTTTTTTATCTAGGTTTCGAGATGCCCTGCGGAACATCTCGAAAAGCAAAGCACTAAGCGTTTTAAGCCTTACTACACTTCTATTTTTGATAATGAGTATAGTCGATATACCATTACTTTTAAGGTTTATTCCCTTTGTATGGATAGGAGGACTAAATTTCATCATATTAAAAATACAACAAAGAAGAATAGCGAAACTTTTCAAGTTACTAGTTATCAATGGCTATGATAAATACAAAGGCATCTATTATCCAAGGAGCTATCAATTTGGAAGAAGAATAGGATTTTTTTAGCTAAAAAATTTTCGCTATTTTGCTATCTCAAATAACCTTTAAAACATCACGAAAAGTAAAAAAAGAATAAACATACTATCAAAAACCACAATAAAAACAAACATGGCTAACGAAGCACAAAAC
>WTJX01000426.1 GCA_011524675.1 Cytophagales bacterium | reverse complement strand
CACTAATCACTAATCACTAATCACCAATCACTAACCACTAATCACTAATCACTTTTTTAATCTCTAATCCTTACTCTTTTTGCAATAGTTAGGAATATTTATTTGTCTAGATAATCGTTGTCTATCTAATGTTTTTCACTAGTTTTGAAGTTATATCAAGATAAGTCATTTAATACATGTGTCAATATTATTTCTTGCTTAGTACAGGTGTTTAAAATAAATACTCAACGCCACATGCTCCCATACTACAATTGTTAAGATAATGTCAAACGTAAAAGAAACAGCCAATTTTATTTGGGCAATAGCCGATTTGCTCAGAGGCGAATACACACAGGCAGACTATGGCAAGGTGATATTGCCTTTTACAGTATTGAGAAGGCTCGATAATGTCTTGGCGAAAACAAAGCCTAAGGTCTTAGCTGTAGCCAAAACGCTAAAAATAGATAATGTAGATCCCGTCCTCAATAAAACCGCTGGCTTTAAATTTCATAACAAAAGCCACTTTGATTTTGAAAAGCTCATTGCCGACCCTGCCAATATTGCCTCTAACCTAAGAGACTATATCAATGGATTTTCTGTCGATGCTAGAGAGGTCATAGAGCAGTTCAAATTTGATGAACAAATCACTACTTTAGACAACTATGATTTGTTATATCAGATCACCAAACGTTTCCATGAAATAGACCTACACCCCGATAAGATTTCTTCTATGGATATGGGCTATATGTTTGAGGAGCTTATCAGGAAATTTGCCGAGTTATCCAATGAAACAGCAGGACACCACTTTACCCCTAGAGAAGTTATCAAACTCATGGTAAATTTATTGTTTATCAACGATAGAGACATTCTTACCAAAAAAGGCATTGTAAAAACAATGTACGATTGCTGTGCAGGTACGGGAGGGATGTTGTCAGTTGCAGAAGAATACCTCAACGACCTAAATGCCAATGCCCGTTTGGAAGTGTTCGGGCAAGAGCTAAACCCTCAATCCTATGCGATATGCAAATCGGATATGCTCATCAAAGGGCATAATGCCACCAATATCAGAAGAGGTAATACCTTGACAGACGATCAACTTCCTGACGATACCTTCGATTATTTGATTACCAATCCTCCTTTTGGTGTAAAGTGGGACAAGTACGCTGCACCTATCATCAAAGAACATAACAGCATGGGCTTTGGCGGTCGCTTTGGCGCAGGTATTCCTGCCAAGTCCGACGGTTCTTTTTTGTTTTTGATGCATCTCATTTCTAAAATGAAACAAAACGAAAAAGGTTCTCGATTGGCGATTTTGTTCAACGGATCACCTTTGTTTTCTGGCTCTCCTAGTAAGAAAAGCAATGAAAGTACCATCAGAAAATGGATCATCGAAAACGACTTGCTCGAAGCTGTAGTAGGTTTGCCTACCCAATTATTTTACAATACAGGCATTGCCACCTATATATGGATACTCTCCAACAGAAAAGAAAAAAAACGTCAAGGCAAAGTACAGCTTATCAACGCGACTGACTTTTACCAAAAGATGGCAAAGTCTATGGGTGACAAAAGAAATGAGCTAAATGACCAACATATCAAAGATATTACGCAACTCTACGAGGCGTTTGAAGAAAGTAAATGTTCAAAACTATTTGACAATCAAGACTTTGGCTACAGTAAAGTAACCGTAGAAAGACCATTGATAGAAAACGATGAAGTCGTAACAGATAAAAAGGGAAAGCCCAAAGCAGACACCAAACTAAGAGATACAGAAAGCATACCACTCAAAGAAGACATACAAAGCTACTTCGATAGAGAAGTACTCCCTCATGTGCCGGGTGCGTGGATAGATGAAAGCAAGACGCTCACAGGCTATGAAATCAACTTTACCAAGCATTTTTACGAGTACAAGCCACTACGTTCGTTAGAACAAATCAAAGCAGATATACTCGCGTTGGAAAAGAAGACGATGGGGGCGATACAAAATGTGTTGTTATAAGCTTGGTGAGTATGAGTAACGGTACAATCAATACACAAGCATTGCAGGCGTTCTTAGATAGGGGCATCATAGAAGTAAAAGAATGGCAGACTACTATTTTTGATATTGCAGGTTTTCCCCATTACGAAAACGTACTATCCAATGTCTATGCTTACTTTATGAATCCATTCAATCAGCATGGATTAGGCGATTTGTTTTTGACTTCGCTCTTAAAGTTACTAGAGTCTGACTATCACTTTGATGTTCCATTGGTCACAAGAGAGTTTACGACTGCCAAAAATAACCGCATTGACATCGTAGTAGAAGAAGATATGGGGGCTAGCGAGGGGAGTAAAGAGAAGTCTCCCTATTACCTCATCATCGAAAATAAAGTCTTTCATCATGTCAATAATGATTTTGATGATTATTACAACCACTTTGAGGTAGATGACAGCTGCAAAAAAGGAGTGCTGCTGAGCTTGCACAAAACGGAATCCAAACATGATAAATTCATCAATATCACCCATCAGCAATGGTTAGCAGAGGTATGGTCGAATATAGGAAGCGTCTTACCCAATCTTCCAGACGAAACACTACATCACTTAAAACAATTATCCAAAAACATTACTAATTTTTCCATGGCAGAGAACATCGGCGAATACTTTAGTTTTTATCATAAGAATGTTGAATCCATTAAAAATATTGAAACCATCAAAAAGGAATTGACCACTTACATTTGGAAAGAGGTCGGCAGGGGAGTAGAGCAGCTAGACGAATTTAACTTTAAATTTATCCATCGAAACAACTGGGCACATGGCTACTACAAAGAAGACACAAAGGAAGAAGTCTTTATTACCATTGTTCCAAAAATCATGGACGATACCCATGCGTGGGTGGAAGTAATTATAGAAATAGGAAAAAATGGACTAGACAAACTCAATGAGCTTCAACATCTAGCCGAATACACAGATAAGGAAAGGAAATTAGTGAATACAGCTACCAATGGACAACATTTTGATTACGGCTTTCAACATTTGGTACGACAAACACTTGTTGTAGATGAGAAGAATATTAAGGATTTGTCAAGTGTAATAGTTAATCAAATTAAAAAGGAAGATTTTATAGGTATTTACAAAAAAGTAAAGCAGTATATTACTAAAATCAATACTGAAAAGGATGAATAACGAACAAAACATCATCATTTACAATACCCATGATGGCAAAGCTTCGGTACGGCTGATGACCAAAGATGGTAATGTATGGATGAACCAAAATCAATTAGTAGAACTTTTTGACACCTCTAAGCAAAACATTGGACAACATATATCCAACATACTGAAAGACAATGAGTTAGTAGCTAATTCAGTTGTAAAGAATTACTTTACAACTGCCTCTGACGGTAAAGAATATGAGGTGACTTTTGCCAACCAGCTCAATATGTGACTGACAAACTGGAAAGGAAAAGTAGTACGCAAGCAAGATATTCTCATTGCTAAAAATTACCTCTCAGAAGACGAAATAGATACACTCAATCGACTGACCGTACTTTTCTTAGAAAGTGCTGAGTTGCGTACCAAAGACAGAAAAGATTTGACCATGAAGTTTTGGAAAGAGAATGTAGATAAAATCTTATTGTTCCAAGATAAAACTATTTTAAAAGGGACAGGTAGTATCTCTCATGCACAAGTGGAAGCTAAAGTACGAGAAATCTATGCTAGCTACGACCAAAAGCGGAAAGTAGAAGAAGCAAAAAAAGCTGATGCTATGGATAACGAAGAGCTGCGACAACTGGAAGAGACACTCAAAAGACAACAACAGTGAAACCATACAACAACTACAAAGAAGACATAGAGGAAGAAGTCTTTATTACCATCGTTCCAAAAATCATGAACGAGACCCATGCGTGGGTAGAAGTAATCATAGAAATAGGGAAGAAGGGACTAGACAAACTAAATGAGCTTCAACACTTAGCCAAATATACAGCTGAGGAAAGAAAACTAGTGAATACGGCTACCAATAAACAACATTTTGGCTTCGGCTTTCAATATTTGGTATGACAAACACTTGTTGTAGATGAGGAGAATATTAAGGATTTGTCAAGTGTAATAGTTAGGCAAATCAAACAAAAAGAATTTATAGGCATATATAAGAGAGTAAAAAAATATATGTCTGAAAGAATAAAGAAAATGGAAACAGTACTAGCCAAGCTTAAAAAAGTAGATTTAAGAGAATATTGGGCACATGAGGCACACGACTTTACAAGGTGGTTGGCACACGAAGAAAATATTCAGCTATTGAGTGAAGAGCTAAGCCTATCACTGACCGATGTCAAAACCGAAGAAGCGATAGGAAGGTACAAAGTAGATTTGGTGGCTTTTGATGAGGGGACTCAGAAAAAAGTGATCATCGAAAATCAATTAGAAGCAACAGATCACAAGCACTTAGGACAAATCATCACCTATGCTTCTGGCTATAATGCTGATGTCATCATTTGGATCGTAAAAGATATTCTGGCAGAACATCAAAAGGCAATAGAGTGGCTCAATAACAATACATCTTCTTCTTTGAGC
>WTJX01000155.1 GCA_011524675.1 Cytophagales bacterium | reverse complement strand
GACTTTATGAGTTTCTGGATCTACTTATTACAAAAGTATGGTAACATCGTGGTAAATGATATAAAAGCTGAAGCTTTTCGCCCAGCAGAGCTTACAGCAGGTTATCACTATAAAAATACGCATGCCAATACCTTTGTACCGCTTATAAGACTAAACGAAGAATATCAATTTGATTGTGTAAACTGTCCTAAACCCAAAAACAATGAGACCAAGAAGTAAAGCATTATTTAAACAAGCTCAACTACACATCCCTGGAGGGGTAAACTCACCCGTAAGAGCATTTAAAGCTGTAGGTGGCAATCCCTTATTTATCAAAAAAGCAAAAGGTGCTTACCTCACCGACGAGGACGAACAGCAGTATATTGATATGATTAACTCTTGGGGACCTATGATCCTTGGGCATGCTCATCCTGTAGTTGAGAAAGCTGTGAGAGATGCTATAGGCAATTCGCTTTCTTTTGGTGCTCCTACAAGCAGAGAAATAGAGATGGCAGAGCTTATATGCACTATGGTCGATAGTATAGAAATGGTGCGTATGGTAAACTCTGGTACGGAAGCTACCATGTCCGCTGTAAGGCTGGCAAGAGGATACACCAAAAAATCTAAACTTATCAAGTTTGAAGGAAACTACCATGGTCATGGTGATTCGTTTTTGATTGCCGCAGGTAGTGGAGCAGCTACCTTTGGAAATCCAGATAGCCCTGGTGTAACACAAGGAGTAGCAAACGATACACTTACGGTCAAATATAATGATTTACAAGCTGTAGAAGAACTAGTAGCCGCCAACAAAAATGATGTAGCTGCCATCATCCTAGAGCCTGTAGTAGGAAACATGGGCTGTGTATTACCAGAAAAAGGATTTTTGGAAGGCTTACGTAGCTTATGCGATAAAGAAAATATCGTATTGATCTTTGATGAGGTAATGACAGGTTTCCGCCTATCCAAAGCAGGAGCACAAGGTGTATTTGGTATCTCTCCAGACTTATCTACCTTTGGTAAAATCATCGGTGGTGGTATGCCTGTAGGTGCTTATGGTGGTAAAAAAGAAATCATGCAACACGTATCTCCATCGGGTAAGGTATATCAAGCAGGTACACTCTCAGGCAACCCTATTGCTATGGCGGCTGGACTAGCCATGTTGCATTATTTGAACGATCATGCAGAAGTATATGAGCAATTAGAAAATACTACCAAAAAAATCACCGCTGGCATACAGGATATTTTAGACCAGAAAAAACTAAACTATACCATCAATCAAATAGGCTCTATGTTTAGTCTATTTTTTACCGACCGTAAAGTAAAAAACTTTGACGATGCACAAATATGTGATATGGATGCTTTCTCAAACTACTTTCAAAGTATGCTCAACAAAGGCGTTTATCTAGCTCCTTCTCAGTATGAATCTTTGTTTGTTTCTGCTGCCATTGAAGAGCAAGAAATTCAAAAAATACTAGAAAGTGTTGCTACTTCTTTATAAAACATAAAATTAAACCTAGTCTTATGGGTTTTTATGAAGAATCTCGTAGTTTCGTGCTCAACATAGAAAAGCTTAAGTAAGCGGGCAACAATAGTTATGAATTAAAAAAAATTGAACGACTACTTATTACGTAAAATAAAGTGATATGATTATCGAACCAAGAACAAGAGGGTTTATTTGTTTGACTTCACACCCTACAGGATGTGAGAAAAATGTATTGAATCAAATAGATTACATCAAATCTAAAGGGTCTATCTCAGAAGGTCCACAAAAGGTATTGATTATAGGAGCTTCCACTGGCTTTGGCTTAGCCTCAAGAATAACTAGTGCTTATGGTTCTGGTGCATCTACCATAGGTGTGTTTTTTGAAAAAGCACCTGCAAAAGGAAAAACGGCTTCCCCAGGCTGGTACAATACAGCAGCCTTTGAAAAACAAGCTCACGCAGATGGACTATATGCCAAAAGTATCAATGGAGATGCTTTTTCTAAGGAGATAAAAGAAAAAACAATCAACCTAATCAAAGAAGACTTAGGTAGCGTTGATTTGGTGATCTATAGTTTGGCTTCGCCTATGCGTAAACACCCAGAGACAGGAGTAAGACACAAATCTACATTGAAACCTATTGGAGATAAATTCTCTAACAAAACTGTTGACTTTCACACTGGCGAGATAAAAGAAGTATCTATTGATCCTGCCAATGAGGATGACATAGAAAACACAGTTACCGTAATGGGAGGTGAAGATTGGCAATTTTGGATTGATAGTATGAAAGAAGCTGGAGTTCTTGCCAATAACTTCAAAACTGTAGCCTACTCATACATTGGCCCAGAAGTAACTAAAGCAGTATATAGAAATGGTACAATTGGTAGAGCCAAAGACCACTTAGAGTCAACTGCTTTCACTATTACAGATAGTCTAAAAGACATCAACGGTAAAGCTTATGTATCTGTGAACAAAGCTTTAGTAACACAAGCTAGCTCTGCTATACCTGTGATTCCTTTGTATATCTCTTTGTTATACAAAATAATGAAAGAAGAAGGCATACACGAGGGCTGTATCGAACAAATACAACGCCTTTATGCAGACAGATTGTTTGAAGCTAATGTCCCTGTAGATGAGAAAGACAGAATCAGAATCGATGATTGGGAAATGCGTGAAGATGTACAAGAAAAAGTAGCTAAGCTTTGGTTAGAAGCTACCACCGATACTTTACCACAAATTGGGGACTTAGAAGGATATTCAAATGATTTCTTCAATTTGTTTGGCTTCAAAGTAGAAGGTGTAAATTATGATGAAGACGTTGAAGAGGTTGTAGCCATTCCAGGCTTACAAGAGTAGTTTTTGTTTCATAGAAAAGAGCGTAAGGTTATTAAAACCTTACGCTCTTTTATTGTGTACCAACTTAATTCTCTCACTCATACTACTCACACCTCTTACAAATCAAATGAATTAACTCTTTTTGTAAAACAATGAGCAAAAATCTTGGAGCTTGTGAGAGTATTTATTTAAATTAGCGATCCGATTATAATTTTACTTCTTTTGAAGGAAATGTTTTCATCAAAAGAAAGATTAAAAAAACCCTAAATGGCTACTACAGCAGATTTTAAAAACGGCTTGTGTATCGAGTATAATAATGGATTATACATTATTACTGAGTTTCAACACGTAAAGCCTGGCAAAGGTCCAGCATTTGTAAGGACTAAGTTAAAAAACATCCACACAGGAAAGGTTATAGACAACACATTCAATGCAGGAGTAAAGATACAGACTGCACGAGTAGAAAACAGAGCCTACCAGTTCTTGTACAAAGACGACATGGGGTATCACTTTATGGATACCAACACCTATGAGCAGATAACCTTAGAAGAAGGAATGATTAATGCTCCTTCCCTACTAAAAGATGGTCAAGAGGTATCTATACTGTTTCACGCAGAAAATGAAACGCCGCTTACTTGTGAATTACCAGCTTATGTGATTTTAGAAATCACTTATACAGAGCCTGGTATCAAAGGAGATACAGCAACCAATACGCTCAAACCTGCAACGGTGGAGACGGATGCAGAAATAAGAGTACCTTTATTCATTAATATAGGAGACAAAATAAAAGTAGATACACGTACGATGAGCTACGGAGAGAGAGTAAAATAGTGAATATTAGACTCTACAAAGCTACATTCTGTACTAACTCATTAATCATTTTTCAAAAACTTAACCTATTCTAAATCATGAACATCAAAGAGATAAAAAACCTGATAGATCACATAGCAAAGTCTGGCTTACAAGAAGTAGATATAGAAACAGAACAAATCAAAATTGCTATCAAGAGAAGTGCTGAAGGTAGCGCTGTTTCTCTAGGGGGAGGTTTAGCTCCACTACCTACTGCAGCGCCAGTAGCAGCACCAGTAGCAGTTGTTACTAATGATGCTCCCGCACCTGCACCTGCTGCAAGTAAAGGTGAAAGCATCAAATCTCCAATGATAGGAACATTCTACAACGCGCCAAATCCTGAGTCAGAGCCATTCGTAGGTGTTGGAACAAAAGTAAACAAAGGAGACACTCTTTGTATCATTGAAGCAATGAAGCTCTTCAATGAGATAGAAGCAGAAGTTTCAGGTACTATAGTAGAAATCCTTATAGACAATGCCACTCCAGTAGAGTTTGATCAACCTTTATTCATTATTGATCCTTCTTAACTCAAAGCATATTTAGTTAGAAGATTATGTTTTAGCTTCTGAATGATTGTTTACCATAACATTTTACCATGTTTAAAAAAATACTGATCGCCAATAGGGGAGAAATTGCTCTACGTGTTATCCGTGCATGTAAAGAACTAGGAATAAAGACCGTGGCAGTATATTCTACTGCAGATAAAGAAAGTTTGCATGTAAAGTTTGCAAACGAAGCTGTATGTATAGGTTCTGCAGCAGGAAAAGACTCTTACTTAAACATCCCAAACATCATAGCCGCAGCTGAGATAACCAATGCAGATGCTATACACCCTGGCTATGGTTTTCTTTCTGAAAACGCTGAATTTTCTCAAGTTTGTAGAG
>WTJX01000681.1 GCA_011524675.1 Cytophagales bacterium | reverse complement strand
ATTGTGGTATGCTTTGCCAAACCATATATGCTGGAAGTTATCTTTTTTGAGTGTTCCTAAGCTATGCTGTGCGTCTTTGTCGAAGCAGCAAGGAACTACTTTGCCATCCCAAGTAATAACGCATGAATGCCACATCTTCCAACAACTGTTGACCAGTTTGTTTTTGAGTTCATAGGTGCCTTTTTTTGTTTTTTTGTAGCGTGAATATTTGCCTATACTCGGAATGAGTGGGCTACCTCCTTGGTAATCATATATTTGGGCTGTCTTGAAATGGATGTCATCAACGCCTATTTCTTTTGCCAAACGTTTAGCGTCTTCTATTTGATGCTCGTTGGGTTTTACTACCAAAAATTGAAAGATGACATGAGGGGTTTTACTCTTTAGGGCGCTACGGTGTTTTAGTACATTCTTTGCTCCTTGAATGACAGTGTCCAATTTGCCCCCTACTCTATAAGATTGATAAGTGTCTTGAGTAGTGCCATCAATGGAGATGATGAGTCTATCTAGCCCCGAAACTACGGTTGCTTTGGCTACTTGGTCGTTGAGGTAGTGAGCATTGGTAGAAGTGGCGGTGTAGATTTTTTTTTGTGATGCATAGGTGACCATATCTAAAAATTGGGGGTTCAGGTAGGGTTCTCCTTGAAAGTAGAACGTGAGATAACTGACTTTAGAGTATAGTTGATCTATAAGTAGGCGGAAGGCATCCGTTTGTAACATACCTGTAGGTCTAGTAAAACTCCTAAGTCCACTAGGGCATTCTGGACACCTTAGGTTGCATGAGGTGGTAGGCTCTATGGCGATAGATGAAGGATAAAAATAACTGTAGGGCTTATGCAAAAGTTTGGAGAGGTGATAGGTAATATATAATCCTATGAGATTTTTCAGTTTTTGAAAACTCAATTTGGAGATATAGTTATATGTATCATTAGTTATAGACACTAGGTATTTTTAAGGTGTAATTTTTTATTGAGAACTAGCAAAGACTTACAATGATACGTTTTGAACGACAAAATAAAAAAGCTTAATGAAACTAAATTCATTAAGCTTAAACTTTGTGTCTATTCTGTAAGTTACGTATTGTTGATTATTTGAAAAAAAGCGTTATTAGCCTCAATGCTGAGGCTAACGCTGCTTAAAAACAATAACTAAACTAATATAAACTAAGATTTTTGACGGTCAGGTTGAGCATAAAACCCTTATTGTAAACTTACGGCATAGCGTACTCTTCTACCATCTGGATAGACTCCATAAATTAAAGCTCCTCCACCTTCTGAGTTTTTGAAAATGCTCACTAATTGTGAAGCACTGGTGATATCTACTTCTGTATCGGTGATGACGCGTGTAATCACAAAGCCTTCGCGCAATCCATAATCTTTAAGTGTACCATTCTTTATTTCGGTGATGATTACACCATCTGTAAGCGCATATTTTTCTTTTTCTTTATCGTCAATGGCTCTTACTTCTGCACCTAAGGTTTCCAGAATGATTTTCGCGTCTTTTTTGACAACGTTGGTTGTGCCTAATTTGTTTTTGAGTATTATTTCTTTTTCGTATTCTTTGCTGTCTCTAGCTATGGTTACGTTTACTTTATCTCCTGGCCTGTAGCGGGCTACAGTACCTTGTAGCTGGGCAGTGTTATCTACTTCTGTGTCGTTTACTTTAAGGATGACATCTCCTTCTTGTATGTCTGCATCACTTGCTGCACTTCCTTCGTTTACTCCAGAAATATATACGCCTTTGATTTGTTTAAGACCTTGTGCTTCTGCTAGGTCTGCTGTTACATCTTGAATGCTTACACCTAACAATGCTCTTTGTACTTCTCCATATTTTTTGAGGTCTGTCACTACTTTTGAAACAATCTCGACAGGTACAGCAAAAGAATAGCCAGCAAACGAACCTGTAGGAGAAGAGATGGCTGAGTTGATACCTACTAACTCTCCATTGAAGTTTACTAATGCTCCTCCGCTATTACCCGGATTTACGGCTGCGTCTGTCTGAATGAAGGTTT
This sequence comes from Cytophagales bacterium, assembly GCA_011524675.1. GTDB lineage: Bacteria > Bacteroidota > Bacteroidia > Cytophagales > JAAEPT01 > WTJX01. The sequence goes on along the minus strand of WTJX01000681.1, from coordinate 2,532 downwards.
CTATACCTAAGTTTTCTTTATCATTGATAATTCCAATATTTCTTGCCTTGGCACTTACGATCCCTGCTGTAACGGTCGAGTTGAGGTTGAAAGGGTTACCCACAGCGGCTACCCACTGACCTACCTTTAGCTCATCTGAGTTTCCAAAGTTTACAAAATCTAGATTTTCAGCATCTATTTTTAGTAGTGCTAGGTCTGTAGTTGGGTCTGTGCCTATCAGTTCGGCTTCATACTTACGTTTGTCATTAAGCGTGATTTCTATTTTAGCGGCTTTGTCTATCACGTGATTGTTGGTTACTATATATCCATCTTGTGTAAGGATAACGCCTGAGCCTGAGCCTAATTCCCTTTCTTGTTTTTCTTCTTTGTCGTTTCTAGATCGGTCTCTTTTGTATCTATAGCCATAAAACTCTTCAAACAACTTAGAGAAAGCGTCTCTTTGTGAAGAGGATGCATAGTAATCTACATAGGTTTTGATGTGTACTACCGCTGGCGTGGTAAGCTCTGCTGCTTTCACAAAGTCAAATGGTGCTTGGCTACCATTGCTTGATTGGTAGTTGGTGAAGCTTGTTGAGTTTTCTGGGTTTATGTTGATGTAGGTTTTTTTGTTTTCACCATAAAAAAAATGATAGGCTGCTGTGGAAATCCCTCCCCCTATCATTGATGCTAGGACAATAGCGATTAAAAACTGTTTCTTATTCATAATTTTTATTTTTAAGTAAGAGACTTTTCAAAAATATCTTTTGGTATGTCAAAGACATTACAAAGACCCACTAAGGATTAAAAAGGTTGCATAAGTTGGTGAACAATAATTTTTATCATAAAAACGACTGCTTTCACTCACCTACTTAGTTCCAAACGTGTATATTCAAATTATATTATATTTTTGTGAAAACCCTTAAAATATGTTTGATTATCTTTAGGTAGTTTTGGACGATTATTTAAGGGTATCAGTAGTCGTTTAAAAGAAGGCCTTGGTTAAGTACAAAATCTTAGTTATGCAAAGCCTTCTAAAAACTTTTATAAACCTCTACATAAAACGTAAAACCCATAACTTAAAACACATATAAACACATGAATCCTCGCATAAAAACATTTATAAAAACATTTGGTCCTGGGGTAATGTTCGCAGGAACTTGTATTGGCGGCTCTCATTTGGTTCAATCTACCAAAGCAGGTGCTTTTTATGGTTTTGGTTTATTGGTTATGGTATTGTTGGCAAATATTTTTAAATATCCCTTTTTTGAATTTGCTTCTCGATATACCAATGCTACAGGAGATAGTATCCTGGAAGGTTATCACCGCTTAGGAAAGTGGATTTTGGGAATATACGGCTTGGTAACGATAGTATCTATGTTTATCATCACGGCCGCTATTGGTACATTTACGGCAGGCTTGGCAAATAATATTTTTACCTCTTTGTTGGGCGAAGAGCTTATACCCAATAAGCTGTGGGCGGTCATCATGTTTATGTTAGTTTTTAGCATTTTGGCGTATGGTAAGTTTAAGATTCTTGATCTATTGCTAAAAATCATAGGGGTGGTATTGGTTATTACCGTCATTACAGCTTTTGTAAGTGTATTCATCAATAGTCCTCTTCCTCAGACAAAGCTTTCATCTTTTGAGATTTTGACTTCTAAGGCAGGGCTTACTTTTGCTGTAGCCTTGATGGGTTGGATGCCTACAGCTGTAGATATGTCCTCATGGCATAGCTTATGGACGCAAGAAAGAATAAAACAAACAGGCTATCATCCTACCTTAAAAGAAACCTTATTAGATTTTAATATTGGTTATGGCATCACGATAGTTTTGGCGGTGCTGTTTCTTTCCATTGGTGCCATTGTGCTTTACGGTCATCCTGTACATACGCCCGAAGCCATCTCAAAAATGGGAGGTTTGGCATATGCCAATACCTTGGTGTCTATGTTTACAAAAGCAGTAGGCTCTTGGAGTTATTTCATCATTGCGATCGCCGCTTTTGCTACCATGTTTGGTACTAGCATTACGCTCATAGATGGCTATTGTAGGTCTATAAAGCGAACCTTTATTCTGTTAAAAGGTAAAAACCCTTCTGAGGCTAGTACTTACTCATATTTGTCTTGGGTTGCTGTACTTATGTTTGGGGCTTCGCTGATTATTTTCTTCTTTGTAGAAAACTTGGGAGACATTGTAAACTTGGCAACAATCATTTCCTTTATCATTGCTCCTTTCGCTGCCATCCTCAATTTTAAAATTGTACTGAGTAAGGAAGTGCCTCATGACAAAAAGCCTCCTTTGTGGCTTAAGGTACTTGCCATAGCAGGAATCATCTTTTTAAGCGTCTTTACGATCATCTTTTTGTATTACAAGTTTTAATTTTGGCTTGTTAGGGTGCTTTTTTCAAAAAAGTTAAAATATTTTTAAAAATTATGCGGTGGTATTTGGATATTAAAAAAGAAACCTCTAATATTGCATTCCCTTAACGGAAACACTCCTCTTTAGCTCAGTTGGTTAGAGCATTTGACTGTTAATCAAAGGGTCCTTGGTTCGAGC
>WTJX01000057.1 GCA_011524675.1 Cytophagales bacterium | reverse complement strand
CTTCACTAGTACTTAGCCAGTAAAAGAACTAAACGGGCTTCACCGAATGCTTACAAATATAAAATTTTTCGTCGTGCGAAAGTAAAAAATAATTTTTCTTTTTTATGCGTTAAGTTATATGCTACTATGTCATACTTTAGTAAAGAGCCAGTTTGAGGGAGCGGACTGGTGGAAACGCCCTAACTTCGTAAAGTAGCACTGGATTGTTTGTAAAAACTCCTAGTATCGTAAAGCAGAATTAAGCATTCCTTATTATCTTGACGTCTTAACATCTTACACATGATAGGAATCATAGGAGGAGGCATTTCGGGTTTGACCCTAGCATATTATTTACAAAAGGCAGGCAAAGAATATGTACTGTTAGAAGCTTCTAATCGTTATGGGGGCTGCATCCATACGGACAAAGACACAGGCAGAGAATTAGGACCTAATACTATACTGGAAGACGAGTATGTGCAAGGACTCATACAGGATTTGCAGATAGAAGACGACACCATAGAAGCAAACCCTATCAGCAAAGATCGTTTTATCCTCAAAAACGGAAAAATACAAAAGCTTCCTACGCATCCGCTTAAACTCTTAACGTCTCGCTTTTTTTCTTGGAAAACCAAAAGGCAGATACTAGGAGAACTCAAAAAGCCTTACCAAGCGATAGAAAACGAAACGATCAAAGACTTTTTTGTGCGTCGCTTTGGACAGGAGGTATATGACTATGCCGTCAATCCTTTTATTTCGGGTATCTATGCAGGTGATCCTGCGACGCTGCTTATCAAAGAAGCTTTTCCACAGCTGGTAGCCTACGAAAAAGAATATGGTTCTGTCATCAAAGGGTTTAAAAACAATCAGTCCAAAGCACGTAAGCGCACCCTATCATTTAAGAAAGGATTGTCTTATCTTCCAGAGGCTATAGCACAGGCATTAACACAGGCTTATCTCCATAGTCCTGTAACTTCTATTGAAGCCATAGAAGGAAAAAAGTACAAGTTACATACAACCCAAAAGGAGTTTACAGTATCTCAATTAGTGTTTGCTATTCCTGCAAAGGCTACAGCCAACTTATTATCATCACTAGACCCAGCATTGTCAGAAAAGCTACGACATACCTATTACCCGCCTATGACCATTGTGCATACTGTGGTAGATCGCTCCAAAGTAAAAAATCTCCCCCAAGGCTTTGGCGTACTGCACCCGAAGATAGAAAACCGCTTTGCTGCGGGTACTATATGGAGTTCGTCTATTTTTCCTAAAGAAAAAGAATCGTTTATGTTTACCTCCTTTGTCGGTGGGAGTCAGTATGTAGCGCATGCTACTCTTGATGAAGAGGAGATCAAAACTAGGCTATGGGAAGAGCTAAAAGCAATGCATCAAATACCGGAGGAATCTTTGAAAGAACAAAGTGTTTATAAATGGGATCGTGCTATTCCGCAGTATGATATGGCTTTATCCGATGCTGTAGCGATTATCCCTTCTTTAGAAAAAGATAATATATATATTTGTAGCAACTGGTACGAAGGCATCTCGCTACCGGCTTGCATAAAGAAAGGAAAAGAATTAGCTTTAAGATTTTGTTGAGACTTTAAGATTATAAGGTTCTTAGACTATGAGATCAGGGATTCCGGGTTTAAAAATAAAAAGTCAAAAAACAATAAGTTTTGAGGGAAGTCTTCCTTCATTTTTCCTAAAAAGTATAAGTTTTAGGAAGGATAGGAGTTTTAAGTGATAGAAAAGGAAGACTTCCCTAGTTAAAAGCGGAATCTCTGACTATGAGATGATAAGACATTAAAAAGTGATTAGTTTTTACAGTGATTAGTGGTTAGTGATTAGTGATTAATATTGAGTTATGGGTTAAGCGTAATGAGTTATAGGTGTTTAACTTTTTTACTTTATACTAGCGACTAGATACTAACGACTAGATACTCAAAAGAGCTGGATTTTATTCCACGAAAGTGGCGGAGAAGATTAAGGATTAACGATTAAAGAGAGTTGTTGTGGGGATTGTTTATGCGTACCTTTATTAAAAAGTACAAGGTACGAGGTGTTAGGTACAACGATTTCAATTTACGATTTGACGATTGACTATTTACCATTTTAAGGACATAAGGCTTATAGACGTATTGACTTAAAGGCGTAATTTGTACTAATGACTCAATACTAACTACTAAAGATACTCAAAAGCGCATGGCTCTTGAAAGCCACATGACGAAGTATCGTAAAACGTATAACTTAGAACATAAAACCTAAAACATATTACAAAAAATAAATGAAAGGAAGTTTAATCATTATTCCTACTTACAACGAGATAGAAAACATAGAAGCGATCATACGTGAGGTGTTTTCGCTCTATGACGAAGGACATATTTTGATCGTTGATGATGGCTCCCCAGACGGTACGGCAGACAAAGTGAAGGAGCTACAGCAAGAATATGCCGATAGATTGTTTGTTGAAGAACGCAAAGGAAAGCTAGGATTAGGGACAGCTTATATCCATGGCTTTCATTACGCCTTAGCGAGAGACTATGCATATATTTTTGAGATGGATGCTGACTTCTCTCATAATCCTACGTCCCTTATCGAGCTGTATGATGCCTGTGCAAAGCAAGGTGGAGATATGTCGGTAGGCTCTCGCTACAAAAACGGTGTCAACGTGGTCAATTGGCCCATGAGTAGGGTGCTACTGTCATACTTTGCGAGTGTGTATGTACGCTTCGTTACGGGAATGCCGATACATGATGCTACTGCTGGCTTTGTATGCTATACTAGAAAAGCACTGCAAAGCATGAATCTCAACAAAGTTAAGTTTATTGGCTATGCCTTTCAGATAGAAATGAAGTTTACTCTTTGGCACAAAGGGCTATCCATCATAGAAGTACCTATCGTCTTTACCGATAGAACCAAGGGTACATCCAAGATGTCTTCGGGCATCGTCAAAGAAGCCTTCTTTGGTGTAATAAGCCTAAAGATTAAAAGTTTATTTAAGCATAAGGAAGGATAAAACTATTTTTTAGTAAATTGAATCTTCGTTTCTACGAGAGTAGAAAGTCAATTAAATTGAAAGTTTAGTTTGTGTTATTGTGTCTTTTTTGATACAAAGTGAAGTGAAAACCAAATCATATTTTCAATTCAACCAATTCCAACAAAGTTATGCGCAAGATTCATTTATTATACATTTTAGTTTTCTCTATATTCTTTTTTTCTTGTCAGCAGAAAGTAGAAAAAGAGCAGCGTATGCTTCCCGAAGGTTTCTTTGACTATGAGGCTTTTGAGAACGACCAAGATGCCAAAAACAAGAAAAAAGTATATAAAGAAGAACGCTATTATGCAGATGAGCATACCAATGTAGATTCGATAAGGTATGCACATCAATTGCAGCACCACCAGCAGGAGACTCTTAGAATGACTACTAATGCGCAGTCTTTGCCGTCTGTCATAGCGGGAGATTGGTTTGAGAGAGGGCCTAGCAATGAAGCAGGAGACGTAAGAAGGGTAGATTATGATCCCGATAGCCTCTATGTGATGAGCGTAGCAGGGCACATTTAGAAAGGTAGTCTCAACGGGAACGATTGGTCTGTACTGAATGATAAAATAACATTTAAAAGCACCATTCTTAAACATGTAAAAGTAAACAATACTTCTAGGCTTATTGCTTGCTATGGTGCTGATGTAAACAACAAAGTACCTAGGTGCTCTGACGATCAAGGGAAAACATGGACACTGTCTGCTACTGACATTGATGATGTCTATTATAAGACTTGGGGTACACCCAAAAAGATGTATGTCATGAGCGATGGTAAAACCATTTACTACCTCGTTCATGGATGGAGAAAGGCATCATGGACTAGTGCCTTTGACCTCTATAAGAGTACCGACAGTGGAGAGAGTTATAGTCTTGTGCTTTCGCTACACTCTAATGGATATAACAATAATAGTGTAGTGGATATGTGGAAGCCAGAAGGCAGCGACTCTATTTTCATTATAGACAATGTGGATAATAAGCTTTACCTACTATTACATGACTTTGATACAGAGGAGGCTACCATTCATCAAACCAACTCATTTAGTACCTTGGCTAGCGGTAATGTCCTGCTCACAGGAAAAGTAACTGACGACGACTACACCCTTTATGCGCTTATCAACAAAAAGAGTGTCTATACCTCTACCAATGGCACGGACTGGACATATCAAGCCAATATCAATATCAATGCAGCAGACCAGACAGTATTTAGAGAGCTATGGTATGTAAACCCTATCAATGAAGACCTCTATGCAGGGGGCTTTCAGTTTTATACCTCTAAGGACGAAGGGCAAAGCTGGACACAGCATTATGCCAATTGGTGGAACTACTATGATACTGGTATCAATATAGCCCAAAGAAAGCACTATATGCACGTAGATATGATGGATATGGGCTTTTTTACGAAAAGTGATGGTACGCCTTTTATTGTTATTCTCAATCATGCAGGGGTATATGTGTCATATGATAATATGCTTACGACCAATAATTTAGGCTTAGAAAACCTTAATATCACTACACTGTACGACTATGCCACGGCAGATGATGGAACTATCTATTTT
>WTJX01000583.1 GCA_011524675.1 Cytophagales bacterium | reverse complement strand
GCTTTTGACCCTTATCCTTCTTTCAAAGGCTCTTCTATTCATATAGAAAAAATGACTAATGTATTAAGTAACCACTATGGTAAGACACTTTTACTCAGTCTTGAAAGACAGACCTATCGAAATAGAAATAAAAATATTAAACACCTTACTTTCAAGACTGAGAAAAACAACTTTTTAGAAAGAGGTCTTGCCTATGCTTCTTGGGTTGAAAAGCTATTAGCACAACAATACCAATTAGAAATAGGTCATTTTAGAGATATTTGGGGTGGTTTGCCGATACTGAAATATCCTCATATGACATCTATTTTTGAAGTAAATGGTTTTCCTTCAGTAGAACTACTTGATCGCTACAGCGCTATTCCCTCTTCTACTTTGCATAAATTCAAAGAACTAGAAAATCATTGTTTACAAGAATGTGATGCCATTATTTGTCCTTCTGAAACCATTAAGCATCATATCATCAATAGAGGGATAAATTCAAACAAAATTGAAATTGTCCCTAATGGGGCTACTCCTGTTACTTTTTCAAAAAAAAGAGTAAGTCCCTATGGAGAATATATAGTCTATTTTGGTGCATTGCAACCGTGGCAAGGGATTACCATATTGTTAAAAGCTATGCAATATCTTGCCGATATGCCCTCGCTAAAGTTAGTCATTTGCTCCTCACACAAAGAAAAACATTCTCGTATATATCAAAAAATTGCTCGTAAACTAGATGTAGCAGAACAAATTGTATGGAAACATAAAACACCTAAAGAAGAACTGTTTCAGATAATACATCATGCCAAGGCTAGCATCGTTCCTCTGACGGAATGTGATAGAAACTTAGAACAAGGGTGTTCTCCGCTCAAAATATTTGAAAGCATGGCTTGTCAAGCACCTATTATTGCATCGGATTTGCCTGTTGTGAGGGAAATACTTACTCCTGATCTTGATGCAAAGCTAATCAGGGCTGAAAGACCTGCTGAATTAGCAAGAGCGATTCGTCTTTTGATTGATTATCCAGACTATGGTAAACAATTGGCTATCAATGCTCATCAAAAATTTATTGAAAACTATACTTGGGAAAAAATCACAAAAAAATATAACGAATTTTACACAAAATCTTTTACCTTCGAGAAAAACACTTTAGTATAGTATGAGTAGTATTGCTGAGCTTAAAAAGAAACTCACCGAAGAGCAAAGGGCGTTTTATAAAAATAAGATCTTAAGTAGCACCATGAAGGTAGAAAGCTGGATAAGCTTTTTATCTATTGTTTCTTTATTGGATAAAAAAGGAGATAAAAGAACTAAAACACTGAATGAACTAACTATAGGAAGCCTTTTACTCATTTTATTTTCTATTTTTGCTACCATCATTAGTAAAAAACTGTATTTTCTTTTAGGCATCCCTTTGTTTACAGTGGTTGCTATTAGTCTTTATATACATAAGAAAAAACATGAAGGAAATGATCTTAATAATTATTTGAGATTGTTTTTTATCCCTATCCTACATGTATTGAAAGACAAAGCAGGTTCAAAAGCAAAACTTTCTGCGAAAATTGATTTTAGAAATCCAAGAAATGCTAACGAGCCAAAAAAGAGCAAAGTTAACGGTAGAAAACAATCCCTCTACACTCCTACTTACATCACTGCAAAAATACTGCTTCAAGACAATGTTTTATTAGCCTTTATGTTTAGAGAGGACATCAAAGACCTTGAATGGAGAAAAAGAAACCCTAGAGGAAAAATAAAATACAAATCAAAAACTAAAATAGTACATCATTGCCTATTCAATCTTAGGTTTCCAACATCTGAGTATTTATGGTTAGGAAAAACACTTGAAAATACCTTTATCACAAAAGAGGATGATTACTATTTAGTGAAAAGCAAGATCAAAGTGAAACGAATTGGTGATGACTATCTTCATGTAAAAGCGTTTTTAGATAACATAAAAGCAATATATGAACTTTTTAAACCTACTGCTCAGCAAGAAAAAGCAAACAATATAAGAAGACAAGAGGAGGATGATAGCTTTTTAGAATCTTATGTTTGGTATGGAGGGTATTTTGAACGTTACGATTATGATAGCTTTGATCATGCCTATTACGAACATGGTGTTTATGATGAGAAAGCTTCTGTATTTGATAGTTAGCGCATGAGTAAACGGATTCTTTGGCTTACAGAAAACTATCCCCCTCAAAGAGGGGGCATGGCACAGTCATGTGATAGGATTATTGATGGCTTGCGTTCAAAAGGTTACTTTATTGAAGTTGTTCATTTTTGTACTCATGAAGAAAAGGCTATCAAAAAAAAACAGTTCAATGGCAGTTATACTTCTTTTGGCTTTTACGAAAGTGAGCCTCATACGTTAAACCTACTTTGGAATTACCTTCAACAATTTGATGAATTTGATTATATCGCTTGCTTTGGTGGGCATCTTTCTTTATTGAGTGCGCCTATCTTTGCTAAGTGGATGGATATAAAGCTCCTTGTATTTTTGAGAGGCAATGATTTTGATTCTTCGATTTTTACGTTAAGAAAAAGAGAGGTGTTAGAATATGCCCTAAAAAATGCTAGTATAGTATTCTCAGTAAGTCAAGAGAAATGTACTAAAGTAAAAAAATGGCTACCAGATGTTAACGCACACTATGTACCTAATGGTATCGGTACTACTGATTGGCAGCCTATGAAAAGCGAAATTGCTTTTGCTACTCAATGGCGTAAAGAAAATTGCATAAACAAACTATGCTTTGGTCTTATAGGCTCATTAAAATCAAAAAAGGGATTAAACTTCTTATTAAATACGCTTTACAGGACTAATTTGAAAGACCAAATACATCTCTTGCTGATAGGTGATATTTCAGAAAAAGATCAGAATTTATTGCAAGAATATGGTTTAAGTCATTCTATTTTGTCTTTTAAAGATCGCTTTGAGCTAATGAAGTATTACTTATGTTGCGATGCTATTATCATTCCTTCTTTTTATGATGGTATGCCCAATGTTATGCTAGAAGCTGGTCTTTTGGAGCTTGCTATCATTGGCTCAAAGGTAGATGGTATGAGCGATCTTATTGACCATCAACATGATGGATTGTTATTTGAAGCTGGTAATGAAGATGAACTGAAAAAGGTAATTTATGACTTTTTTGCCCTAAATATCATAGACCGTAAAGCCATGGGGCAAAGACTAAAAATAAAAATCTTATCTCACTATACTGCACAACATGAAACAGCGCATTACCATACATTTTTACAATAGCCTTATCTCCTTTTTTTTGTTATGGACTTGTACCAACTGCAGTACAAATCCAACGGATACTACTCCTGTACATCATGATAGCATACTCAAAGAGTATTATATCAATGATGGGAAAAACCAGATGCTTGCTACTATTGTACTAGAGAATGAGGAAACTAACCTTAGAATAGGAAATAACTTCTTTATAGGAGAGCCTACGTCTAGCAACAAAAGAAAATATTATAACCAAGCAGACCACTTTGTTTATGCCGTGAAGTATAATGATAATGGTTTTAAACTGTATGATGAAAGTGAACGATTGTGTTGGAAAGTGAAAATTTACTCTGGATATATAAAAATCGCCGATAATGAAAGCATGTCTGATTATTTCCGAATTGCTTGGTATGATGGAGGAGTCATCAAAATAAAACAAAATGAAACTCTTGTCAAAGAGTGTAAGTCTGTTGTGGAAGCAAATAACATAATTCTTGACCAAAAGTATATTTTACACAACTTTGAAAAGCATTTTTCAACTGCGGTGCTATTGCTAGATCAGTTACCCCCACAAGAACGTTTTTTAATTTGTGCTGAATTGTTACGCTTGGCTAAATGATTGCATTTTACGTACTAGGTGGTGGTTTAGGACATTTGACAAGAGTCAAAACGTTTATTCAAAACAAGGGAATAACATCTCCTTTTAAGATCATTACCTCTAACCCCAAGTGGCGTTTATTCTTTTCAGAAAAAGAGTTAATCTATATTCCAGCGTATAAAAATATAAGCTCTCAGGCTTTGAGAGATATGATTTATGAAGCTTGTGCCTCATATTCCTTTGAAAGTTTATACATAGATACTTTTCCTTGTGGTATTTTAGGAGAATTGGATATCACAACAATAAAACACAAAAAATGCTTTTACCTTGCAAGGAGAATGCAATGGCAAAAATATGAAGCCCTTACTACTAAAGTACTTCCTTTTGAGATAAGTTATTGCTTTGAGCCATTATCAAAAGATCATCAATCATTTATACTGTCAAACTCTAAAGGGCACCAAGCCTTTCAACTTAGCTACCCAAAGCCTCAGCCTCAAAGAGCAAAAGCTCTTTCTTTACCTCTGCATCATCCATTATGGCTTATTGTTCATAGCACTCATCAAGAAGAGTTAGAAGTACTTATCCATCAGGCGAAAGACATTGCAGCTATTCAAAAATGTAGCCCTCACTTTTTAGTTTTATCTGATGTAAGGCTTACATTAGCTAGTAATTTCACCTTGTTGACTGGTGAAAATCCTATTGATTGGTATCCATTAGCAGAAAAAATATTTTCTGCTGCTGGCTTCAATACTTGGTATCAG
>WTJX01000391.1 GCA_011524675.1 Cytophagales bacterium | reverse complement strand
CTACTTCGTCCCCTACTATTTTGTCGAGTAGGGCTTGCGCAATAGGCGAGTCCATCGAGATATAATCTTTGTTGGCTTTCAATTCCTCGTAGCCCACAACACGTAAACGTCTTTGAAATCCTCTATCCTCGTTTTTGATTTCTACCCAAGCACCAAAAGAGACTTTCCCTTCTTGATTTGGGTGATAATTGATTACTTTAAAATCGTCAATACACTTACGCAAATAACGAAGGCGACTGTCTATTTCTCGGAGTCGTTTTTTATTGTAGTGATAATCGGCATTTTCTGAACGGTCGCCCAAACTTGCTGCCCATGCCACTTTAGCTGTAACATCAGGTCGCTCCACACGCCATAGGTGGTCGTGTTCTTTCTTTAAGTTTTCTAAGCCATCGGCAGTGATTAGTTGAGAGCGGTTGATTTTTGGAAGCGTTGATTCAGGGATTTTGCGACGCATAAATAGTCTTTTTTTACTTTTTTCTATCCAGCATCAAAGATAGGTGATAAAAATTATAAATTGGAAAACATATATTTTTTTAGTGAAGGGTTGTGGGCTATGAGCAATGGGCTTTGAGCAATGAGCTTTGCATAACTAAAATTTTGTGTTACGCTGACATAAGTGCAAAAGATAGTTTTTCTAAGGCTTCTAATATGCATGATCATTCGGTGAACTAGGTATTAATTCTTATGAGCTTTTGACTTTAGAATGTCAGCTTGTTAACCTGTATTATGAAGGTGCATTAGTGTCTGTTTGATATGATTAAAAAGGCTTTTCTAAGCTTTAAAGTGGAACTAAAATTGTTTTTTAGTGCTTAATTTTTAGTTTATCTTCAATTATAAAGAAGCGATATTTTAATTCAATTATTGGTGTGTAGCATCTAATGGCATGTGGTAAGTCGCAATTATCTATGACTTCTAAATGGTTATGGTGAATAGCGAAAGATTCAATGCTAAAGTTTTTCTCGCAGCTTACATAGTCTTCAAGAACCCAGTTATAAGTAACGTCATTCATTTTCGAGTTTTTATCCTTGAGCGTTTCTTTTAGCTCTTGTCTTTGTGCTTCATATTGTTTCTTTCTGTCTTCGGTAACTCTTTTCTCAAACACTACTAAGTCGTCAATTATATCAGAAATGTTTAGTCGCTTACCACTTGAGGTAGAATAGTTGAAGTATTCTTTCCAGCTAGAGCAATATGCTCCGCAACCTTCGGCACTTACATTTATTGATAATATTCCGTTTTGATTGTAAGTTACTTGAAAGTCGATGAAAGTAATGCGGTCTTGAGTCCATTTTATCAATGTGGACTCAAGATTATTTGTTGGGTATTCATTGTTTGTAAAACGATTTTTTAGATCGGTATTTATCAATGAGTCTATTTTTTTGTTGTGAGAGCAAATAATCGGAAAGATTATTTTATTTGGCGTGGTATTCTTGAATTGTTGACCTTTTTCAAGTCGAAATGTATCAACCTTTATGGTCTGCCCAAAAGTAGTTATTTTTACAAATATCAATATTGTCGTTAGAATTTTCATTGTTTTTAAATTAGCGGTCATATCCTAATTAATATACAGGGAATCCATTTGTTTCTTTGTAAGTATTCGGTAAACCACGTATTATGTTCTAGCCAGTTATAAAAATAATAATAACTTGTTTATTATCAGTTATTTATACTATTCGTGTGTTGGCTTACGCCCTTGGAGGTTCTGCCAGTAAAAGAGCTAAACGTGCCTAACCGAATGTTAACAAAAATCATGAAGTCATATTTTGAACAAAAAAATAAATAAGATGGATAAATACAAGGATGTTACAAACTTCGAAGAGCTTATAGCGTTGGGACATGGAGAAATAGGAACGAAGAGTAGAAATGAGTATGAAGAGAATGCTCAAATGTTTATTGTCTCTGAAATGTTAAAGCAAGCCCGAAAAGAAGCGAATTTTACACAGGAGCAACTTGCTCAAAAAGTTGGAACAAAAAGCTAAAAGCTCATGAGAATTAATATGTAGCTTACCAAACACTTACTTATTTTATATTTTACCATCACACACCACCCATAGCCATAGCACATTACCCATAGCTCAAACACCGCTCATAGCACACTTATAGTTTAAAAATAGAATTCCTATCTCTCTTTATAGGTGGAGAATAGTTTAGTCAATAATCTGTAAGTAGATGTTGAATAATTTACTTGTAATGTGGACGAATTACCTCTGTTGTTTTTTGTGTCAAGGATTACTGTGAAAAAGTTAAATTCTTGTGTTAAAAAAAGTTGAGCTACTGTTGATTCTCGTTTAAATAAGTATAATTTCGCACTAGAATTTGTTATAGTCATGCGAGTGATTATGAATGCCTAAACGAACCTAAACCTTTAACTTACATATTAATGAATACCCACAAAGGCTACACGGCACTTAGTGTGCTGTTGTTGTCATTGTATCATCTGTCTTTTGCACAAGACCTAGAAACCTTTGGTAAAGGTCCTTGGGTAAAGGCATCGGGTGGTGTGAGTTGGACAACGCAGTTTACTAATACGAATGATGACCAAAATCAGCGCGATCCGCTTTTTTGGCTCTTACAAGGGAATATCAACTTCAATCTGCTCGGCATCATAGATGCTCCATTTTCCTTTTCATTCAACAATCAAGAGTCTACTGCTTCGCAGCCTGCTTTGCCTACGCAGTTTGGCTTGAGTCCTAACTATAAAATATATACAGCACATTTAGGGTGGCGTAGTATGAACCTTTCAAAATATACCCTTGGCGGACAAACGTTTTTGGGTGTAGGGGCAGAAGTAAAACCCAAAGATCATTGGCTCTCGGCTGCTGCCATGTACGGACGACTGCAACAGCCCATACAGCCTATCATAGGTCAAGATCCAGGTGTTTACCGACGCATGGGCTATGCAGTGAAGCTGACAGCAGGAAAAAAAGATTTTGTTTCATTGGTTGCTTTTAGGGCGAAGGACGATGAAAGCTCTATTACTTTAGACTCGAACGCAGATGATGTAGCACCACAAGAAAACTTGGTTTGGTCGCTTCTATGGAAAAAGCAGTTCGGCAAAAAAATCAGGTTTGAAGGTGAGTTTGCCCAGTCTGCCAGTACCCTAGATACACGCAATACCGAAACCACGCTCAATAACTTTTCCTATTTCAATAATGTAGGCGATGTCTTTACACCTAATGCTACCACACAGTTCAAGACCGCTTACGAACTAAAACTTAGCTATAACCCAAAGATTGCAAAGTTTCAGTTTGGCTATAAGCGTGTAGCTCCCGATTATCAGACCTTGGGAACGCAGTCTATCAATAACGACATAGAAGAATATAAGCTAGGCGTGAGCTGGCAGATGTTCCAAAAGAAAGTAACCATCGCGACCAATGGCGGTATCCAACAAAATAATTTGGACAATTCACTTAACGTAGGGGTGATGAAAGCGGTAGGTTCAATCAATATCAATTGGATGGCAACCCAAAAGCTTACTTTTAGTGCTTCATATTCTACCTTCAATTCACAAGCTTTGGGACGACGTTCCTTTCTTCTCGTGCCTGTCAACTTGCAGGTTGATAGCTTAGATTTCTTCCAAGTAAGCAAAAATGCAAGCCTTACTACTAACTACAGGTTTGGTACAACCGACAAATCACAAAGCTTGACCTTGACGGCTAACACCCAAGATGCTACCGACTCGGAAGGTAATGACAATAATTCTTTGAATGGAAACCTAGCTTATACCATCACTTTTGCTCCGATTAAGTTAAGCATTTCTGCTTCATATAATTATAATAATACGATCATTCGTACCGTCGTGAGAACAGATACTTCTGAAGTTAACTCCCAAACAGTTTCTGCATCTAGAGGACCTACCATTGCCTTTTCAAAGCCTATTATCAAAGATAAAGTGAAACTTACACTAGCAGTAACACAGCTGGGTAGCTTTACGGATGATGTGAAGACGACGGATGTAGGGAATATCAACTTTAGTGCGAAATACCAATTGAAGAAAAAGCATAGTTTCTCATTAGGAGCATTGGTTTCTAGTAAGCTTAATAAGCTGGATGAGTCATCTTCTGCCAAAGAGCAAAGGGTGAATTTTCAGTATGGGTTTAAGTTCTAGGTGGTTGAAGGTTGAAGGTGAAAGGTTGAATGTTGGGATGGATGTGATGAAGAATGTGCTTTTTTGAGTCTAGAGTCTAGAGTACAAAGTACGAAGTACGAGGTACAAGGTACGACGAAAAAAGGAGGTGAAGACCTAAAGACTTGCAGGCGAAGGGACGTTGATTATATTTCCACTTTCGTGGAATGTGATCCAGTCGTTTATTGATGATTTATTCTAACGATGTCTGCGTTTAGCTTAATATTCTGGATTGCCATGCCTGCGGCAGGCAGGCTTCACTGCGTTCGCAATGACGGGACCTGGAAGAGAGAGTTACATATCAAAAGTGTAGTAGCTAGGTAGTGAAGAGTGTTATTATTTGACTGATAAAAGTTGAAAGCGAGAGTAACGTTATCAAGTACAGTGGAATTAAACAGCGTTCGTCATTGCGAGTCCCTCGTTTTTTTCAAAAACAAAAAGGCAAAATGACGTATAGT
>WTJX01000139.1 GCA_011524675.1 Cytophagales bacterium | reverse complement strand
TCCAAAATTGAAATCACCATTGAAGACAAGGTTAGAATCTTTCAATACATAACCATCTGGACATTGTGAAAAAACAGTGTTATATACCAATAGGAAAAAAAATGTTTGACAGCAAATACTTATTTTATATGAATTCATGATAATACTTCTAGTGAAAAGAAAGCTTATAAATTATGAGTTATGTGGTAAAACCGAATTTAGTCTTGAAGGCACTTATTACTCAGTAATTAATTTTTTTAGTGCATTTGTTTTGTTGTACTATTAGTTCATTTTGTCTATTAACTTATTGTCAAAAACAAAAATTAAAATATTGACAAAATGAAAAATTATAGTCTCAGTGATGGTTTGAATGCGGATGTAATTTATTTTATAATTATTTAATTATCATGGTAATTAAGTGCTTAACGTGTTTTAAACTTGTTAGTAACTGTTAATGCTATAATTAACACTGTTGATGATCTGTTTTAAACTTTTGTATGCAGGGAGGACTAGGTTTCTTGAGTTATAGAGTCGAGTGCAGTATTGCTTGAAATTTAAGTAATAATGAACGTTTGAAATTATCAGGTTATGTGTTTTTGTCTGATATTTACAATAAAGTAAAACTTTAAACCTAAAGAACCACCCTGTACGCAGGGTGGTATGAAAGGACGGATAAGGAACTAATCCTTGTCCTGCTATTCGATTTACTTAGCATGTTGTAATTTGTATTCTTCTTTAGTGATCCATGTTAAATCTTTCCAATAACCAGTATCATTTTTTTGTGCTTTACCTTCTGTAGTTCTGCCTGAGACGAATATTTTTGTGATTTTTTGAGTTAGCTCTTCCACTATTTTAGGATTTTCAGCAGCTATGCTTTTGGTTTCTGCTGGATCTTTTTTTAAATTATACAATTCCAGTTCATGTTCTTGGTCATGCATGATTAGTTTCCAATTACCCTTTGTAATAGCAAATCTAAAATCTCCGCTGCCGTCAGCTTTATTGATAAGTGGCAAGCGTTGATACGTTTTGTTTTGTAAGACAGGAAAAAAGCTTTGGCTATCTTCACCAGCATTGTCTGGTAATGATACTCCAATGATGTCGGCAAAAGTAGCCAATAAGTCTACTTGCCCTACAGGAGAATCCCATCTTCTACCTGATTTTTTGATGCCTTTTGGCCATCTTACTATAAAAGGTACTCTGTGGCCTCCTTCGTACACTGATCTTTTTCCTCCTCTGAAACCACCCCTGCTGTCATGATTGAATTTTTCTATCCTTAAGTCCCATGATCTTTCAGGCCCATTGTCACTAGTAAAGACAATAAGTGTATTATCATCTACTCCACTATCTTTCAATAACTTCATGATGCGTCCAATGTGGTCGTCTGTTTCTATGATAAACTCACCATAAGCGCCACATTCTCCCTGCCCCTTGTACTTTGGAAGAGGACATACTGGATAATGGGGTGAGGTATAGGGCAAGTACAAAAAGAATGGTTTTCCCTTTTTTGCATCTGTTACTTTTGTTTTCAACCAGTCTATGGCTTTGTCTGTAAAGCGGGTAAGGCATTGATTGTCAATAAAGTCAGGTGCTACTTCAAAACTGACTTTGGTGTCTTTTACCTCACTGTATGGAGGCATTACCCTATAATCTACATGACGATCGTTTCTCTTCTTAGAGGTGAACATGGTTGGAGGAACTTTAGCATACCTTCCTTCAAACCATGCAAGAATACCAAAGTTCAAAGAGGCAGGAATACCATAAAAGTAATCAAACCCTTTGTCCAAAGGCATGTCTTCTATGGGTTTAGACCAGTCTCTTGTTTGAGGATTATTACCAGGGATTTGCATTCCCAAATGCCATTTACCGACCATGGCCGTGTTGTAGCCATTTTCTTTGAGCATAGAGGCTAGGGTCATTCTACCCTTTCTGATAAGACAATTTCTATCTGACCCGATGACATCTCTTTTTAGTATTGTTCGCCAAGAATAACGCCCCGTTAATAAACCATAACGAGAAGGAGTACAGACAGAACTAGAGCTGTGTCCATTGGTAAAGGCAACCCCTTCGTTCACTAAGCGGTCTAAATTAGGAGTCTTAAAACGTGCGTTGGGATTCAAGGCACTTACATCGCCTGCGCCTTGGTCATCTGTATAAATTACAATGATGTTTGGTTTTTCATTTGAAAATGTAAATAAGCTTAAGAACAAAAATATGGCTGTAAAAAAATGATTGATTTGCATGAAGGTTAAGAATTAAAATAAAGTTTTTTTATTGAGTCTTATCGTACTTAACTATTCTTTTATAGAATACTCAATATTTTCCTTGTTTTACTTTACGATGATAGGAATTTTTATAAAAAAATGACTAGCTAGATTAAATCCAAAATATGCATTAGAATTCATTATGAGAAGTTAAATAGCAATAAATCAGGATTTAGCTATTTAGGTTCAAAACAGGTTTTCTAATGCATAATTTCGGTTAAAGATCTGACAGGTTTTGAAAGCCTGTCAGGTTAAGTTTTCAAAAGTACTTAGACAATTTCTCAATAGGGAAAACCTTACAGCTTTATGTTAAAAAAAAAACAAGCAGTTTCAAAGTACAGTTAAAGTAGAAATAGTTAATTTACTCTTTTATTGAATTCTTTCAATAGGTTGAGCGTATGAGGAGATATAGTACCATCTTCGTACATTTCTAGATTGATGGATATAGGTGTTTTATTCTTTTTAGCATTTGCAGCCATATTTACTAACCAATCAACCGTTCTTTTTGACTCAGGTATAGGAGTGTCATGCTCTAGCCTTCCCCAGTGTTTTTCAAAAATAAAACAGCCATGGGCTTGTAATCCTTGTTGTTTACCACTAGAAAAAACACCATTCTCTAAAGTATTGGCATTAAAACCACTTTTTCCTTCACCACCATAGTAATCTTGAAATTCAGTGATCCTTGGTTTGATCCATGAGTTGTAGGCTACCATTCTCTTAGGGTTTGCTGTTTTAGCAGCTTTGGTCATCTGCTCAAAAGGGGCTGTAAGAATACCTTCATCAGCAGGAGAGCCTTCAAAATGACAGTTAAGATACCTGGCACCACCGTCAAACCACCATCCATTGAGTTTATCTCCATATCGTTTTCCTATTTCAGTAATGATATTCATCCAGTGGTTATATAGCATTGTTTTATCAGCTCTGTAGCCCCCTACCGCTTTCATCCATTCGGCATCAATAGAGTGACCACAGTCGTAGCCATAGTGATAATAGAATATAAGTTTCACCCCTCTTTGGTTTAGAGCATCTGCCATTTCGCCGAGCAAATCTCTTGTGGTTGTTCTTCCTGTTATAATTTTGTCAAGTGACTTGATAGGAGCAGAAATATATTGCTCTCCCCACGTGATAGACCATACGACATACTTAGCACCTGAAGCATCTACCGCTTCAAGAAAAGCATCAAGTTTAAAGTCTTTTACTTTTTGCTCCCATGCTTTGATATCACCTGTTGGTGGTGTAGCGCGATTCGTCCACTGAAACATCAACCCATAACCTGCATTCTTGAACCACTCTTCCTGTACTCTGCTTTCTAAGGCATTGGCGAGTACTTTTTTATGATACTTTTCTTCTACGATAGTCAAGTGGCTAAAGCGTTGTTTTTTGAGCGTGTTTTCCATTTCTAATACCAACGTATTCTTTCCTTTCGCTAATGTAATCTTTCCAAACTCTATTATCTTAAAGCCTGTGTATGACTCTTCTAGAGTTTTGATAATCTTTCCGTTACATTTTAAGCTATATTTAGCTCCCCAAGCTTCTACGCTGGCGGAGACATCATAGATACCTGCCTTGGGTGAAAGTATTTCCCATGTGATACTACTCTTTTTATTATCTTCTTTGGGAGAAACCCATAAACTCATATGGTTGGCTACTATAACCCTTATATTTTCTAGTTTTCCTACATTTCCAAACAGTGGGTTGATCCCTTTAGGATCAATGGTTATGACTTTGAACTTACTCTGCATATCCTTTTTGTTTACTACATAGTCTTTGCTACCATCTATTTTTTCTTGAGCGTAAGATGATAATGAAAGGCAAAAAAAGAATATGAACTTTAAAAATCTTTTCCTCATAATTGTTATGTGATTTTGTGTTGTATAATGCGGTTTAAAAATTGGGTTAACTAGCTTAGCATTTAAACATAGATGTAAATAGTATACATGGGACTATAAAATATAGATTCCTCTTCTTGTTTCTTCTTCTGCATAGGCTCTTAGGTATTTGACTAAGTGTCGTGAATTTAATAAAATAAAATAAATAGAAAGAAGTAAAACAGTGTTGTGAATAGGTCGTCAACAGTTTTATACAAAGATTGTTATATACAGATTTTAGAAAGCTTAAACGAATGATGATAAGGTATGGTTACTTAGGGGGAGTCATGTGATGATACCAAAAAATGTCATGTTTCAGTTTTATTTAAGTCAGATGGCTATACTATTAGTATGACATAATTTCTTTCCCTTTCGGAGAATAAAATCGTGTGGTGATTTTAAATTGCGATTAGACGATTGATTATTTACATAAAGAATAGAAGAGTGGAGATTGATTTTGACGCTCCCTAAAATGGAAG
>WTJX01000385.1 GCA_011524675.1 Cytophagales bacterium | reverse complement strand
GTATTTCATGTACAAATTTTAATTAACTTATGAATTCATTTAAATTACGTCATTTGAGAGCTTTCTTTTTCATATTGTTCTGTTGTATTGTCTGCCTTGGCTTTGGGCAAAAGCCTGTTGAATACAATAGAGAAACAAGCTATGGTATTCACTTTAGTTCTATGGGTGGGACTATTGGTGGGATTGACTTCAAAAAGGCATGGCTTATTGATGACCTTAACGAAAACAGAACAGCTTCTGTACAAGTTAGTTTGGCAGAATTAAAACATGCTAAAGAAAGTGATGTTGCCTTTGGTGACTTAGACTCTTTCAAACCAGGCAAAAACAATGGACTATATGTGTTGCGTTCTAGTATTGCTATAGAACATACCTTGTTTAAAAAATACCATGAGGATGGTATTAAGCTAAACCTCATCTTGGGCGGTGGTTTAAACATAGGTTTTTTAAAACCATACTATGTTGAATATGTGGTAGAAATTGACCCAAATACAAATATTTTAATAACAGACTTTGCCCAGTACGATCCTAATGTACATAATTTAGACTTAAATGGTAGTACAGCAGGAACAGTAATATCTTCAGGAGGCTTCTTCAAAGGTTTTGATGGAATTAAGGTTAGGCCAGGGCTTAACGCCAAAATAGCCATGAGCTTTGAGTTTGGAGAATATAAAAGCAGTTTACAAGGTATAGAAATTGGTTTCTTGACGGATATATTCACAGAAAGAATGGTTACTTTTCCTGAGGCTAAAAATAAGTTTTTGTTTACTTCTGGTTATGTAGGAATATTTTACGGTAGAAGAAAGTACAAAAAACCAAAGGATTTTAGAGAGTACAGATAAGCGTGCTTTTTCGCCTTGATTTTATTCCACGAAAGTGGCACCTTTTAATTAATAATGTATAATGAAGAATTAATAATGGGGTGTAGTGGGGATTGGAAGAGTAGGGGTTTGTAGAAATGAAGAAATTAAAAAATTAAAAGAATGAATGAGGTTTTAAGTGATTAGCGGTTAGAAATTAACGGTTAGTATTAGATAAACTTTGGACTAACGACTTAGTACTCAAAAGAGCTAGATTTTATTCCACGAAAGTGACACCTTTTAATTAATAATGTATAATGAAGAATTAATAATGGGGTGTAGTTTGGACTGTAAAAGTGGAGCGTTATAGAATTAAGAAAATGAAAAAATGAATGAGATTTTCAGTGGTTAGTGGTTAGAAATAATAGGATTAGTATCAGATAAACTTTGTACTTTGTACTAAAGACTTTATACTCTAAAGTACAGAGCGTTAAGAAAACAGACTCTAATCTGTTTTTAGTGATAAGCGAGTATGCGGGAAGGGATTAAAGTAATGAAAAAATGAAGGCGGTTTTAGGTGATTTGTGCTTTGTGTGAAATAGGCTTTGTGCTTTATACTAACGACTTCATACTATTCAACCGTTAAATTAAGAAGGGGCAAAGCTTACAAAAGTTAGAATCTTACTAGAACAGTATGTATCTTTGAGGTGTTTTAGTAAATTATATGAATATGGTATCGCATAGCCTTGGTTTTGCAAAGCCTTCTTGTAGTTTTTAAACCACTTATTATAATACCTTTCAAATTATTGTATATGATTGAATTGCCTGTTGTCGGAAAAGAAAAAAAGACTCCTAAACCTAAGTGGTTAAGGGTAAAATTACCTATTGGAGAGGAGTTTAGAAAAGTACGTAAGATAGTAGACGAACATAAACTTCACACCATATGCGAAAGCGGTAGTTGCCCTAATATGGGTGAGTGCTGGGGTGAAGGAACGGCGACCTTTATGATACTTGGAAATGTATGTACCCGTAGCTGTTCGTTTTGTGCTGTAGCAACAGGAAGGCCACCAGAATATGACGAACAAGAACCACAACGGGTAGCAGAAGCCATACATACAATGGGGGTAAAACATGCTGTGATTACTTCTGTCAATAGAGATGAACTAAAGGACAGAGGAGCAAAAATATGGCATGAAACAGTAGCGGAAGTAAAGAGAATGTCTCCTAGCACAACTATAGAGACGCTTATTCCTGATGTAAAAGGAAATTGGGAAGCACTGGAGGTCATGATTAGCCCTGGGCAGGAAGTGGTGTCTCACAATATGGAGACGGTAAAGCGTTTGTACAGAAGGGTAAGGCCACAGGCACGCTATGAGCGTAGTTTAGAACAAATACGTAGAACCAAAGACTATGGCAAAAGAACTAAGTCGGGGGTGATGCTTGGCTTGGGAGAAACCGCAGATGAGGTATATGAGATCATGGATCACCTAGTAGAACATGGACTTGATGTTTTAACCTTAGGTCAATACTTACAGCCAACCAAACGACATATAGAAGTAGCAGAATTTATTCACCCAGATCAGTTTGAGCATTACAAAGAGGTAGGTTTGCAGAAAGGACTAAAATATGTAGAGTCTGGACCTTTGGTAAGGTCGTCTTACCATGCCGAAAGGCATGTAAATGTACCTATTTAAAAATAAGCATTCGGTGAGCTACGTCTTACTTCTTATGAGCTTTTGGCTTTTTTAAATGATGAGTTAAAACTAGATGCTATTATTTTTAATAGAATAAGAGGTAATGGCTAAAAGTGTTTCATGAAAAGTCAAAACATAATATGTGGTTTACTGAATGGATACAGTTAAAAGAATTTAGAGGGCTACTTCATAAATAGCAAAAGCTTGTCTTTTGCTATTTATCTTATCGTGCTATTGTGAACTAAAAATATTACTATCTATTATACCTCTTCATTTCGTTGCGGAAATAAATACTTTTAGATTCGTCCACTTTTTTCTTGATAGCAAAGCCTTTAGCGAGAGCGAAATAAACCCCTAGCCTATTAACCCTTTTCTGATAGATAACAGAACCTATGTTTTGAACTCCCAACATAAGAGGTCCCGCTCTAAGCCCTACCCCCATATTAAACTGCCCCATGTAGTTAAGAGACATAGGCAAGAAAAGCGCTAAGGCATCTCTCTCAAAACGTGGCGTAACATTTAATTTGGTAATATTTCTCACTGTATGGTCAGAAAATTTGAAAGCTGCCATACTTATCCAACCATTTACATTTAAGTAAAAACTTTTTTTCCAGTGATAATCCCAGTCTATGTTTAGGGTCGTAGGTAAGCCTACGGTAAATTGACCAGAAGTCTGACTTATATCATTATAAGGGGTAATGCTATCCAAATTACTAGATGGATTACTGAGGAATGCCTCAAAATCATCTTCTATTTCTTGTAGTTGCTCTTCCGCAGATAGTACGTCTGTTTGATCATCGACTAATACGTCGATAGGCACAGTTTTACCTCCATTAGATAAATAGGTGTATTGTCCTCTATCAAATTTAATTCTTCCGATATCCATAACAGACACGCCAAGCTTCCATTTGTATGGCGGATCATTCCTTCTACTATGTACAGGTTTGTGTATCCTACTTCTGATGTATTTATTAAAGTTTTTGGGGTTTTCTTTAAACTCATAGACAAAGCCGATATCAAATCCAAAACCATTATACGTTTTGGGAATATTATCTAAGGTTAGATTATCAAAGTTGTCGGAATAATCCACTTGACCACCTGCGTCCAGTAATACATCTAAACTAGCGTTTGGGTCTGCTGCTGCATCTGATAAATCAATTTGTGTTGTTGTACCTGGAATGGTAGCGACACTATCATCTGCAAGGTCAGATAAAAAATCTTGTAATTCTTGTGTATTTGCAGCAGAAGCTATAAAGTCTTCAAGAGCAGTTTTATCATCACCAACAATAGCTGACGAAGTGATATCAGCACTTAGCTCGTCTATTCTAAAATCAAAATGCCCGGCACCTACACCTTCTAAGAACTTCACTGTAACCCCAGCTTTGAGGTCGTCATATTTACTTTCCCAAATAGTCCTGCTATAGGTCAAGCCTAATTCTCCCCATATCATCCCTGTAGCTTCGATCTCTGTCCCTGAGGCGGCACCATTGATAACAAAAGAAGTGAAGGGGTCGTCAAATAAGTTAAAGAAATCACCGTCTAATAAATCTACTGCCTTTTCGTTTACTTTGATATTTCCGTAAGCACGAAGCCTTGTAGCTACAGCAATAGCATCTTTATCGGATAAGCTAAGCATAAAGCCTAAGCTATTGACATTTATTCTACCGTCAAATCTTCCCTTTTTAGGATCGTCTAGCACTAGCTTTCCCGTTTCAAAACTTCTAAAGCCAGATGCTTTATCTTTCTTGTAAGTGAAGCCGTTGTTTTGCATAGAAAGATCAAAGCCTACAGGAATTAACCAATCTGTTCTTAAATCTTTTGTAAGGATAGATGCAGGGTTTACTTCTACCCCAAGGAAGCCTGCAAACCTTGAATGTGAAAAGCCAAGGTAGTTTTGTGCCGTCATTGATCTAAAGAGCATTAGCAAGACACATAATACAATAGCTTTTTTCCTTTTGCTTGAAAATATCATTAGTAAAAATTTTTATCAGTAGCTTTTTTTTCTGAATGTCAAGTTTGTAGTTTTTATAACAAAAGATAAAGTAGTCCAGTCAAATAATAGAAGGCTTTGCAAAACCATCTTTTGCACTTATTCAGCGTTATACAAAATT
>WTJX01000727.1 GCA_011524675.1 Cytophagales bacterium | reverse complement strand
GTTTAAAATGTGTTCGAGTGTTCGAGTGTTCGTGTATTCAAGTATTCAAGTTTAAAAAAGCTTTGAGCAATGAGCTATGGGTTTTGAGTATTTTTAATCATTCCCTTGTGAGCTAAACTTCTTTAATCCTTAACCCTTGATCTTTAATCTTTCACCCTAGTTGTAACGCTCCTTCTTTGATGATCTCTACTACGCTAGGGTCTAATAGAGTAGAAATATCTCCTAAGTTTGAGGTATCTCCTTCGGCTACTTTCCTCAAGATTCGTCTCATAATTTTCCCTGATCGTGTCTTAGGCAAGCCTGGGACTACTTGTATTTTGTCTGGTTTAGCAATAGGTCCTATTTCCTTGGTTACCGTTTGCAATAGCTCTGCACGTAGGGCTTCTTCGTTTTCTGGTGTATGATGACAGATAACATAGGCATAGATTCCTTGTCCTTTGATGGGATGCGGAAAACCTACTACGGCAGCTTCTACTACATTTTGATGTTGATCTAGTGCGTTTTCTACTTCTGCCGTTCCCATTCTATGCCCCGATACGTTGATGACATCATCTACTCTACCTGTAATTTTATAATAGCCTTCTTCGTCTCTTTTGCAACCGTCGCCACTGAAGTAATAGCCTTTGAAGGTGGAAAAATAGACTTGCTTACAACGTTCGTGATCGCCATAGGTGGTACGTAGCATTGAAGGCCAAGGGAATTTGAAGCATAGGTTTCCTTCTACATTGTTTCCTTGTATTTCGTTGCCATCATTGTCGAGTAGTACGGGCTGTATTCCAGGCAAAGGGAGGGTTGCGAAGCTTGCTTTTTCTTTGGTAACACCTGCGATAGGGGAAATCATGAAGCCTCCTGTTTCTGTTTGCCAGTAGGTATCTACGATAGGGCATTGGTTGTTTCCTATGTTCTGATGATACCACTCCCATGCTTCTACGTTGATGGGCTCGCCCACAGAACCAAGTACTTTTAGTGAGGACAAATCGTATTGCTTGATGATGTCTGTACCAAATTTTTCTAGGGCGCGGATGGCTGTAGGTGCGGTATAGAAGATGTTTACTTTTTGTTTTTCTACGATTTGCCAAAACCTACCTGCATCGGGGAAGGTAGGAACGCCTTCAAACATCAAAGAGGTAGCTCCTGCTAGTAGCGGACCATAAATGATGTAGGAATGACCTGTGATCCATCCGATATCTGCGGTACACCAGTAAATGTCGTCTTGTTTATATTGGAAGGCATTTCTAAAAGAGTAGTCTGTATAGACCATATAGCCTGCGGTGGTATGTACGACTCCTTTGGGTTGTCCTGTTGAACCTGAAGTATAGAGGATAAATAGAATATCTTCTGCCTCTACTGGTGTAGGAGGGCATGTTGTAGGCTGCGCGGCTATGACTTCGTGCCACCATAGGTCTCTGTCGTTGACCATTTTTACGTCAACATTTGTTCTTTGATATACAACGCAATGCTCTACGCTTTCACAGTTGGTCAATGCGGTATCAACAATCTCTTTTAGAACGATATTTTTCTTTCCTCTAAAAGCTCCATCTGAGGTGATGACTACTTTTGCTTTGGCATCATTGATTCTGTCTGCTAGAGCGTTAGCAGAGAAGCCTGCAAAGATAACAGAGTGTATAGCTCCTATCCTAGCACACGCCAAACAACTGATCGCTAGTTGAGGAATCATAGGCATGTACAAACATACACGGTCGCCTTTTTGTACACCAAGGCTTTTGAGCATATTGGCTGCTTGACACACTTGGTCGTGTAGTTCTTGGTAAGTGAGGGTAATACTTTCTTCTTCGGGTGAGTTGGCTTCCCAAATGATTGCCGTCTTGTCAGCTTTGTCTTTTAGGTGCCTGTCGATACAATTTTCTGTAATGTTTAACTGTCCTCCTTCAAACCACTTTATGGTAGGGTCTTCAAAGTTCCATTCGAGTACATTGTGCCATTTTTTATGCCATACAAACTTCTCTGCTTTTTCTGCCCAAAAATCTATTGGTGCGTCAACGCTGGCTTTATATTCTTTGTAGTAATCTTCAATAGATTGGATATCAAGAGACATAATTCGATAAATATTAAAAGATGGTAGAAATTTTACTTGAAATAACTGAATTAGTAAACTAACAAAAAAAACTTGAAAAAATCCATTAAAACATTAGAAAAATGATAAACTACATTGCGATTAACGGTTAGCCCTCTAAGACATAAAAACCGAACTTTAATTTCAACTTCGCAAGAATATAAAAGCTAACAGCTAATAACTGGTACTACATTTTCTTTCCATTTTTCTTAATGTACTCTGTAGGGGACATACCAAACTGTTTTTTGAAACAGGTGGCAAAATAGCGTGGAGAAGAGAATCCTACTTGATAGGTTACTTCATTTACTCTATCTTCACCACTTTGAAAAAGTTGGGCTGCTCTCTTCAACTTGATAGATTTGATAAACTCTCCTGCCGTGTCTCCTGTAAATGCTTGTATCTTGTTGTATAGATGAGACTTACTAAGCCCTATTTCACTTGCTAGCTCTTCTACGCTAAAATCGGTATTGTCCATATTGGCTTCTACGGCATCAATGGCAAGCTGCAAGAGCTTTGCATCCGAGGAAGTTACTGTTACTTCACTGGCTTCTATTTTTATTTCTTGGCTAAACTTATTTCTCAACATTTGCCTAGAAGTTAAAATATTTTCAATCCTCAATGCCAGTTCTTCAATATCAAAAGGCTTTACAAGATAGTGGTCTGCTTTGGTCTCCAATCCTTCAATAATATCTTCTTTTGCTCCTTTAGCTGTCAGTAGGATAATAGGGATATGACTGGTCTGTTCGTTTTGCTTGATATCTTTGCATAATTCATAACCATCTTTCAAAGGCATCATAACATCACTTACCACTAGGTCTGGCTGTAGCTCTAGTGCTTTGTTTACTCCATCTTGCCCATCAAAAGAATGAAGAATATTGTAATGATAACTGAAATAGGTAGATAGATACTCTTGTATATCGGGATTGTCTTCTACAAAAAGTAGTGTCTTTTTGGTTTGATCTTCTTTAGTTTCCTCTGCTATTTGAGGATGTTCAGCTAAACTGTACTTTATAGATGGCTTACTATTTTCTAATTTTAACAACAATGTGAAGGTACTCCCCTCGTTTAGTTTACTTTCTACACTTACTTCTCCACCGTGTAGCTCTGCCAAGTCTTTGACGATAGAGAGTCCTATACCTGAACTTTTCTCTCTATCTTTTAGCTCATTTTCGGTCGTTGACCTTCTACTAAAGACATGTATTAACTTGTCTTGGGCTATACCTACGCCTGTATCTATGACTTTGATGATGAGGTCATTATCTTTTTGGGCAGCATATACTGTAACCTTCCCTCCTTTTGGTGTGTATTTGAATGCGTTTGAAAGGAGGTTGGTCAAGCATTTTTCTAAAATTGCTTGATCCAAAAGCCCCGAAGTTACAGAGGCGTCAATAGTGCTTTCATAGCTGAGGTTATATTCTTGTGCCAAAGGCTCAAATAACTTGACTACTTCTTTGATACCTACAGAAAGCTCTTGGTATTTTGGTGAAAAAGAGAGTTTATCAACATCTATGTTTTTATAATCCAATATTTCTTGGACAATATTTTCTAAAATCACAACATTTTTTTCAATGAGATGAATAAGCTTACGGTGCTCTTCATTACTGTCTTCTAGCTTATTTTTCAACAATTTGGCAGGACCACTAATTAAGGTAAGCGGTGTTTTTACTTCATGTGATAGATTGGTAAAGAGTCTAGTTTTGAGATTATTGAACTTCAGCTCTTCTCTTAGTTTTATCTGCTGATTTTTCTTTTCTTGCTTCTTACGACTTATTTGCATCAGTTTCCTAAATACTAAGTAAAAGATTACTAGACCTAATAAAACATAAAGCACATAAGCTATGGGGGTAAGCCAGAATGGAGGATGTACATATATGACTACACTCTCTATGGAATCTTTCGCTATCTCATCATTCTGAATAATCCCTAATTTCAACTCGTGCTTACCATAGCGTAAATTTTGAATGGAGAGATGATTTTTTTGACAAGAAATCCATTCTTTATCATCCAATTGATAGTAAAAATGTATCTTAGAAAAGTTGGCATATTCAAAGTCTGTCAATGACATTCTTAAATGATCGTCTTGATGTGCCAAATGTATTTCTTTGATCTTTCCATTATGGTAATTAAGCTCTTCTGTCGCTATTTTATTATCAATTTTAACAAAACTAATCTCTGTTTTAGGTATGCTTTGTATAGATGTGTTAGACAAGAGATTGTAGGCATAAATCTTATTTTTAGAGGCAAACAATAGCTGCTTTTCTTTGATATTCATTTCCAAAAAGAAGCCTAAATCTTCATAATTAGCATCAAAGAGGTCTATCGTTTTCACTACTTTTTTATTGTTACTATTGATGATATTTACGCCCTCATTGGTTAAGACAAAGGTCGTGTTTTTATATGTTTTGACAGCATGTACCCAATTGGTAATGAGTCCATTCTTCATATAGATGGTAATGATTTTTTTTGATCTGACATGATATACATTAAGTCCAGACTTTGTAGCTATCCATACATTGTCCTGCTCATCTTTGGTCAACATCTCTACGTAGGGATTGCTAAGCTTTATATTCTTTCGTGGTACTAGCTTTCCTTTTTTTAAAGAGATAACACCGTCGCCATGTGTACCTAGCCAAAGCTCATCTTTGGAAATACGAACCATAGAACTTACCCAATTTATTTCTGGAAGGTTATACTGGTATTTTAGGCTATGTTTATCTATGTCTATAGCAGCTATATATTGTACCCCTCCTACCCACAATAACCTATCTTTCGAATCATAATACAGACTACGAATAGGGAAATCTAACTGTGTATTTAGCAAACTTATTTTTTCACCTTTGGGCTTGATGTATATATTTTGTTTACTTGCAAACCAAAGTGTTTCATCATCACTCTCACAGATATGGTGAATCGCTGGGTAAGGCATTTTTTGTACATCATCACCTTTTTTGATACTTAAAAAATCTGTTGTCCCTGTGTAAAACACCTCATCTTTTTGATAAAAAGACAAGATCTTACTTTTGGGAGTAGAGTAAAGTCTCTTAATTTTTGTATCGAGTCCTATCATGAAAAGACCATCTTTTGAACCTCCCCAGATAATCTCTTCGCTATCCAATGTAAAAAAGTCGAACACCTGATCTGTAATTTTCTTTGAGGCTTTCAAAGATAAATTATCAATATCACCTTCGTAAGCATAAGTGGCTCTATATGTAGAGTATATATATTGCTTGGTAGGCAGTTTTAAGATGGACTTTATGCTTATCTCTTTAAAGGGAGTGATAACAGATTCCTTAGTTGCTATGGTAAACAATTTCTCGTCAGCTTTGATGAGGAGTTTTTGATAACCAATAGACTCCATGAGTCTAGTTGACTTATTTTCAAAAAAAAGAGCTGCCTTTTTTTCCTTATTTTTTAAGTGGTATATACCCTTAGTAGTCAAAAACCAATAGCTTGTTGGCTCATCTTCATAAACTTTTTGTATTTGGTTACTCATACCTTCTACGGTATGAGAAGAAAACTCTCGGATGGCTGCAAAAGAAGCATCACACAAGAATGCACCTCTTTTATTGGTCAAAACCCATAGTTTATTCTTTTCCTTAGCATAACTTAATTGATTGATCTCTGTACCAAAACGGCTAAAAACGGAATCTTTTGAAAAAGTATGAGTCCTACGATTGTACCTTATTAATCCTTCTCCAAAACTTGCTATAAGAAGGTGTGTACTGTCTAATTCTATAATAGATCGTATGTTATTGCTAGGAATGGTTTTCTTATTAAAAGGAAAATGTGAATACGTCTGAATATCATAGGCATCAAAGCGTGAAATACCTCTGGAAGTACCTATCCATAGGTAATGCTGAGAATCTTTGAATATACAACTAAGTTTATTAGACACAAGACCTTCTGCCTTGCCTATTTTTTTGACTACTTCAAAGCCAAAAGAGGAAATATTAATTAGTATTAAAAATAATATAAAAAATACTTTGAAACGCATACGTACAAACTAAAGTGAGGCAGTAAATATACACGGTTTAAGAAGGCTTTGCAAAATCTATAGTTTAGACTGTGAGACGATTGGACTTTCAGATATTAAACTCTAGACCTATTGACTTATCGACATAAAGACGTTTACAGCATGATTTTATTCCACGAAAGTGGCGGAACTCAATTAATAATGTATAATGAAGAATTAATAATTATGGAACTTGATGGGTAGTACCTTTATTTGAGAAAAATTAAAAAATGAAGAATTTCAATTTACGATTGGATGATTGTCTATTTACTGTTTTGAGATATGGGAAACAAGACAAAAGAACGTAAAAACGTATTGATATAAAGACATAAAGTTCTTTTTAAATAGCCAATAGTCAAGCTCCTAAAAGTTTGTGAACTATTGGCTATTAGAAGGTAAAGCCTAGCACCTTAATACTAGACACTCAGAGGTGATTACTTTTGATCCCAAAGTCTGAAAGGGTCATCGTGTTTTTTCATCTCCTCTAATAGCAAGGCTTCAAGTTCAGCTTGTATATCTGCATGAGCGGGGTCTCCTGCAAGATTATTTTCCCATTTGTCCTTTTTGTTAGATTCTGCTATATATTCAAATGGATTTTTGGCAAGATTAAACAATTCTGTTTTTTGTACTTCTCCTTCTTTCAAGTCATACTTGATGAGCTTCCAATCTCCTTTTTTGATAGATCTAATGCCTGGCTGAGACTTCCCTCCTGAGTATGCTGCATACATTGTTTCTCTAATATTGTCTTGCTCTCCTCTCAATACTGGCGCAAAGCTTTTGCCCTCTACTGTCCTTGGGATGGTGATTCCCGCCAGGTCGCAGAGTGAAGGCATTATGTCTAACAAATAAAACCCTCCTTTAGCTCTTGTTCCTGCTTTGATCCCAGGACCTTTGACTACAAACGGTACTCTCAAAGAGTGGTCGTATAGGTTTTGTTTTCCCATGAGCCCATGTCTCCCTATGGCTATACCATGGTCAGAGGTATAGATGATATAGGTATTGTCAAGCTCGCCCATAGCTTCTAGCTTTTTGAGTACTCTATTGAGCTGGTTATCAATATTCTCTACACAGGCGTATTGTCTTCCTATTTCATTTCTGATGGTGTTTTCATCTCTATGCTCCCATACTCCTGATACGCCTCTCTCATCTCTTACTCTCATAGCTTCTTCCCAAGGATGTATAGGCAGGTAGTTTTCGGGAAGCTGTGGCTGCTTGAGGATTGTTGGGATTGGTGTAGCGTTTGAAGGTGGATATATGCCACAAGGTACGCCCTGTCATAATCATATGCCTTGAAGCAGTACACACGGCAGCAAGCATTGACCCCATATGTCTTACCTCATCCATCACCATTCCTTCTGAAGCTAGTTTGCTGATGGTTGGTGAGTATAGTGTAGATTTCGAATTATAAAAATCAAAGTCATAAGGGGCTTGATCATCAACCAATACAAATAATATATTTGGTTTCTTTTTGGCTTGGCAAGCAGTGGTGATACCGAGTAGTACTAAAAAAATGCTGATATATTTCTTCATCGTGTCTTAAAAAAATTAAATTAAAAAGAATGACACAAAGAAATCGTTTTGATAATTTTGGGAGGTACACCCTAGTCTAACATTAGTCTAGAGCATGCTTTTTTATTCCAAAAAGTGTCTATTATAGTGTATGAGTAGTGGGCATAAAATACATATACTAAAAAAAAGGCTAGTTTACATAAAAAATATACTATTTGTAGTAAGTATTCGGTTATGCACGTTTAGCTCTTTTGCAGGCAAAAAATAATAAAAGCTAGATTTTTTCATGTTACTTTTCCTTAGATGCCCAAGCGTCGGGAGCGCCGTGCCTGCGGCAGGCAGGAATAAAACAGGCTAGAGTAAAGCCTGATAGAAAAAAATGTAGTGGAATTATGAGCTGAGCTTTAGGTAAATAAGTTAAAGAACGGGAACAAAATTAAAGTCTCTTCGTTCAAACAGTAATTTTGTTCTATCCGATTTTCAACTCATTTACTGGGGGATCTCCAAGGGCGGAAGCGCTCAACACTAACGATACAGCGTATTGAATAGTTCTTTACAAATACACTATACAAGTAAATTATAAGCTTTAACAGCTAATACGTGTTTAACCGAAAGCAACTTTTAGGAATTTAGGGTTTCATTATCCAACGATTCTTAAAATCTAGAGCTTCATTATATTTACCTCATTCTTCCAATATGACAAAATAAGACTTAGAACATTTAAATATACAAAAAATCGCTGACCTAAGATTTTTTAGATGCAAGGCATTATGGACTCACTATTAAAAAAGCTAAACGCCTATAGCTCTCATATAAGTAGGCAAACAAAAAATAACATTAAACTTTGTTGAGGAGAGAGAAAAAAGGAAAATATTCGTTTAAGCATGTATTTATTTGGTCAAAGACAGTGACCTAACACTAAAAACATATCAAAAGACATAAAAAAACATGTTTTTTGACAGTATTCAACATTAAAAAGGGAGATTTCAACAGGTTTTTGGTATGATAATTGTAAAAAGAGGAATAATGATTATTGGATAGAATAATCATACATTAAGCTCATTTTTCTTTTAAATTAGATGAGTTTAACTAACGAATAAGTTTGACAAGGTATTCGTTAGCACCCAGGATTTTTTAGCTATGGTGATTTCGTTTTTTAATTACTCTATCAATCAGTAGTTCTCTAACATAATTGCAACACAAATCAACTCAAGTTTTTTTTAAAAAAAACTTACCATTAATA
The DNA here is from genome assembly GCA_011524675.1 of Cytophagales bacterium. Lineage (GTDB taxonomy): Bacteria > Bacteroidota > Bacteroidia > Cytophagales > JAAEPT01 > WTJX01. The sequence continues at coordinate 9,068 of WTJX01000727.1, read as the reverse complement.
CTTATACGACAGACTTGTATTTAGCAGATGTCAAGTTTGTCGCTCCCACCTTTTATCTGGTGAGTATAATATAATCTTTAATAAGCTGTTTCAAAAAAGCTTCTTTGTTTTTTGGAGTCTCATACAAGTTTAATCTATCAGATACTTTTTCACATAAATCGTCTAGTGCTCTGAAATGCGCTTCATTTTTATACTTCTTGACTCTTGACAAAGTGTTTTTTATAAAAAGCATTTCTTCTTCATTGAAGAGCATTGCTTTCTCATACACTACTTTTACGTTATCTTTTACTTTAAGTTTCAAAATTTCCTCAAGAAAAATATTATTTGAGTCTTTTTCTTTGATAACGACTGTATTGGCGAGCAAATCGCCTATCCTCTGTCGTTTATCGCTGACACTAATCGTTAAGGTTGCCAATGTACCTAATGAGCCCGCTACATCAAGAAGCCTAGCGCACCACCTTGTAAAACATGTGTGGAACTCTAATGACTCACCAGAAATATTCATAGCTCTTATTTTCAATGCTTTTTTTCCTATCGTTTGACCTTTCATCAAAATCTCAGATACTAATGTATAGGGTGTAAAAATTATAGTTGCTATAATTCCTCCTATATCCCCCCCTAAGATAAATGATAGTGCTGCTAGTGTGATGAGCCATCCAAAATAAATAATAGCAAAATCTAGAAGAAAAGCTAAAAAACGCTCTCCCCAGCTTGCTAGTTCATAATCTATATTTACGTTTTGTGCTGTTTTGGTCGAGATACTTAACATATACTTTTTCGCTTCAATAACTTCCTTTGCGAAGTTGGCTGTTTTTTTCACTAATTTAAAAAAAAATGGAATATAATTTAATTTCCAATGTAAATGAGTGTAAATTGAATGCCAATAATGAGAGTTTGAGACTATAAGACGTTGAGACAGAAGACATCAGAGCGAGTTGGCAGAGTAGAGCATTATAAGAATGAAAAAATTAAGAAATTAAAAAAATAAAGGGTTTGAATTTACAATTGGACGATTGACTATTTTCAAAAACGTAAAACTCAAAACGTAGAACTTAGAACTTAGAACATAAAAATGAAAGAAAAAGACTTTGTAAAACAAAAACATAAACAATGGAGAGAGCTGGAGGAGTTGCTTGCGCGTAAGGAGTCTAATCCTGACCAATTGGCCAAGCTATTTATCCAAACTACAGAGGACTTATCTTTTTCTAGAACTCATTATAAGAATAGATCTGTAAGGGTGTACTTAAATGCGCTGGCAAGTAAAATCTTCAGTTTATTGCTAAAACAGAAGAAAACGAGTTTTTTTTCTAGTTTCATGCGGTTTTGGAGAGAAGAACTCCCATATATTATGTGGACGGCGCGCAAAGACTTGCTCGTCTCTTTTTTGTTTTTCTTGATTGCAGTATTAATCGGTGTATTTTCGAGTATTGTCAATGATGACTTTGCTAGTGAAATACTCTCTGATCGCTATGTAAATATGACTAAAGAAAATATTGCCAATGGCGACCCTATGGCCGTGTATAAAGACATGCACCAAAGCGAAATGTTTTTAGGGATTACCTCAAATAATATTACAGTAGCACTAAAAACCTACATCTATGGTTTGATGGCTGCTTTGGGTACACTATTTATCATGCTATACAATGGCATTATGGTAGGTACGTTTCAATACTTCTTTATAGAACGAGGGCTTTTTTGGGAGTCTTTTTTGGCTATATGGCTACATGGCACCATAGAAATCTCCTGTATCATTATTGCCGGTGCTGCGGGATTAGTATTGGGAAAGAGCTTTATCTTTCCTGAGACTCATAGCCGCTTTCAGTCATTCTTGATTGGAGTGAACAGGAGTATAAAAATCATGCTAGGCATTATCCCTCTCATTATTTTAGCTGGGGCTATCGAAAGTTTTTTGACTAGATATACCGATGTCCCTGATGTACTGAGGTTGATACTCATCATTTGCTCTTTTGCATTGGTATTGTTTATGTTTGTCATCAATCCCCTGCGAAAAGGAAAAAGCTTAGCAGAAAAATATGGTAAAGCTGTACCTTTTGTACCTACTACTAGGCAGGTGCTAACGTTAGACACTAGTGAGATAAAAGCTTTTTTTCAGTTGATACGGGAAGCTATCCTGTCATTTTCGCTTCATTTGGGCAGCTACTTAAAAGTCGCTTTTTTTATCTCTTGTACTTATGGTACAGCGGTACTGTGGAATATGCACCTCACTGGAACAAAAAAACAAGTAGGTTTCTCTTTCTTTTATTATATGGCAGATACCATCATAGACTATGATACTTCTATGATTACTCCTATAGCTGGTGTAAACGCTCTATTTTTACTCTTTTTCATCTCCTTTAAAAGAATAAAAAAAACCATGAATGTACCTAAAAAAGAAAACAGCCTGATAACTAAGAGTAACATTATATGGATGCTATTGGCATCTATGCTTTGCAATGCTCCTTTTCTCATAGAGCATAATTTCTTCGCTGTTCTACTGTTTATGCTCATGATAATCGTTTGTAGTTTGTGGGGTACAGCGGTTATCCTTGACGGTTCTACGATAAAAGAAGGGTTCAAAAAAGCTACTTTCGTTTTAAAAAACACTTTTTTTAATAGCATTGGCTTGAACCTGTTGCTGACGCTCTTTTTTCTTTTAGCATGTACTATCATTGGGTTTTTGATTGTTTATTTTTATATAGAGGTCATCAACATCAATATTCCTTTTGAAGGGGAAAGAAAAGAATTGATTTTAAATTTCTGCTTTATAAACTTGTTTATTACAGCTCTTGCGCTCTTGATGCCTATCATCATCCAAGTAAATGTGCTTACTTTCTACTCATTATTAGAAGAAAAAAACGCTACCTTTTTACGCCAACGCATAGCAGAAGTTTTCAGTAAGAAAAAAAGAGTTTTTGGAATGACTACAGAATAATTTTTTATTGTAGTTTCGTGTTTTACTAATAGACCATTAATATTCGTTGAAGTATTTATTTTTCATATTATTTATTTTTCTTACTCAACTGTTCTGGGGACAAACTGAGTCTGAGTATATAGCCAAAGATTACACTGTCGAAAAAAAAGAATTTGACAAAGAAGAATGGCAGCGTATAAGTAAAGAACTGAACTACCCTGGACCAGAAAGACGTAATGGTGAAAGAAGAAACGAAGAGATGGGGGAGTTTGAGTTTGATCCTGAGAAGGTAAAGGGAGATGGGGATGGAGAATATGGAGATGAAGATGAGCGACGAAGACTAAGACCTATTTCTAGATCTAGCAGCCCAAAGTTGCCGTCGATCAACTTTCAAGGCATTATGCTTATCATATTCATTGGACTGATCGTAGGTTTGCTGGTATGGCTATTGAGAAACGCCAAATACAAAGGAAATAAAAAAGTAAAGCAAGAGTTTTCTATCAAAGAGTTTTTGCGTGCCGAAGGTGAAGATGAAGATCTAGAAGTAATAGATGAATACATATTGGCAAAACAAAACGGAGACTACCGCCTAGCTATCCGCTACCTTTATCTAAAACTAATCATCACCCTCTCTACAAAGGGAGATATCGAATGGAAAAAGGATAAAACAAACTATGAGTATTTGTATGAGTTGAAGTCAAAAAACAAACCTTCGGAAGACTTTTTGTTTTTTACTCAAGTATATGAGCATACATGGTTTGGGTTAAAGAAAATTAATCTCACAGATTTTGAAGAGATTGAGCGTAGGTACCATACGTACCAAGAAAGCCTCAGTCCGAACACTACTAAACAAAAAGAAACTGGAAAAGAATCAATCTAAAAATAGGACGATACTCATCATATTAGGCGTAGCATTGCTAGGAATCGTGCTCTTATTCATGACTTCCTCTGGCAGCTATGACGACTGGCAGTATTTTAAATTGGGCAAAAAAGACAAAAATCCTTATGGTGCTTTCTTGCTTCATCAATTGCTAGGCAAGCACCCTAAGCATACGGTGGAGTATATGGGCAAAAAGAGGGTGAGCAAGGCTTTGTCGCCAGACGAAAAAGGAAACTACTTATTTGTAGATCGTTCCTACTATATCAGGAATAGTGACTTTGACACCCTTGCTGCTTTTGTAAAACAAGGAAATAAAGCGCTCATCATCACCTCTGAGATTACTCCAAGTATTCATTATAAGCTACTTGCTTTGGACTCTACCTATGTCATAGATACCGTACAGCCTCCTTTGGAAGTTATGGATGCAGAAGATACTCTTGGAGATCCTTTTGAAACGGTAGAGGAAGTGATTGAGTATAACGAGGAAGACAGTAGTTTTCTGAACGCTAGTGATTTTTTAAATGAGGAAAACCTCACCTATGACTCATCCATTTTTACATTTGATGAGATAAAACAAAAGGCTGCGCATGTAAACTTTTACCATGACTCTTTAAAGAAAAAGAATAGTTACCACTTTACATTTAGAGGCAAGTATGGTAGCATAAAACATGACTGGAAAGTACTGGCAGAAAAGTCTGAAGAATACATGCCTTCCAACCTATCTTATTTGGGGAGTTTTAACTCTAAGAGGGTAAATTTCTTGAAGATAGATTATGGAGAGGGTAGTTTTTACATTCATACGCAGCCTATCCTTTTCAGTAATTACTTTTTAAAAAAAGAGGAAGGTTACAACTACGCAAGCAATGTTTTCAGTCATTTAGATGAAGGCACTATCTTTATTGATGAGCGAAGTGCATACATAGGCTATGGAAACTCGTCTGGTGGAGGTAATTTAAACAGAAGCATTTTGCGTCATTTCCTTAAGGAACCGTCTATGGCGTGGGCGTGGTATATGGGCCTGGGTATGGTATTGCTATATGTGCTTATTCAATCAAAACGAAAGCAACGTATCTTGCCGTTTATCCCTCCCAAGAAAAACGTTTCTTTAGCTTATGCACAAACCATAGGAAGGTTATACTTTTTAAAAAATAATCATTTGCATCTAGCCAAACAAAAGGTACAGCTATTTACCTATTATATGAAAAACAGACACGGCATTGTTCTAGGGCAGTGGAGTGATGAGGTAAAAACTAAAATTAAAATTAAAACGCGTAAAACGTCTGAAGAAATAGATGCTTTGGCAGAAGTGATTGATTTTGTAGCAAAAGCACAAATCATCACTGAAAAAGATTTACACCGTATAGAAATGACACTCAAATTTTTTTATCAATAACATCAATAGAAAAAAATGGAAGAACAAGAAGAACAGTTAGGACATATAGAACAATCAGAGCAGACTGAACAGACAGGGCAATTGATAGATCAGATAGCAGAGGAGAGCAAAAGCATGAATGAACTAGCAGGGGCAATGTATGCAGCCAAACAAGAGATAGGTAAGCTGTTGATAGGTATGGACGAAACCATAGACATGGTATTTGCGACCTTGCTATGTAAAGGGCACTTACTCTTAGAGGGAGTACCAGGCATAGCCAAGACATTGCTTTCAAAATTGGTTGCCAAATCATTAGATGCAGATTTTTCTAGAATACAGTTCACACCAGACTTGATGCCTTCTGACGTAGTAGGAACTAATATTTTTAATGTAAAAAATGCTTCTTTTGAGTTTAAGAAAGGCCCTATCTTTTCAAATATTGTCTTGATAGATGAGATCAACAGAGCACCTGCCAAAACACAAGCGGCATTGTTTGAAGTGATGGAAGAAGGGCAGATAACGGTGGATACCAGTACATATACCCTAGCCCCTCCATTCTTTGTGATGGCGACCCAAAACCCTATAGAGCAAGAAGGAACGTATAAATTGCCAGAAGCACAACTAGACCGTTTCTTAGTAAAACTCATCGCAAAATACCCTAGCTATGAGGAGGAATTGGCAATACTGGAGCGTTTCCAAAATGACTTTAGCCAACACCAGATCAAAGGGGTGCAAGCTGTATTGACCAAAGAAAAAATTGCTCACTTACAAGAGTTGGTAGAGAAAGTACATATTGATAGAGAGTTGCTTGTTTACATCGCAAAAATCATTTCGCTCACGCGCGATAGTGCCGATTTATTTTTAGGAGCTTCGCCTAGAGCTTCATTGGCTTTATTGAAAATGTCTAAAGCCATGGCTGCCATGAGGGGAAGAACATTTGTAACACCTGATGATGTAAAGTATGTGGCAAAACCTGTGCTCAACCACAGAATCATCCTTACAGCAGAAAAAGAAATTGAAGGTGGAAACATCTTTGAGGTAATAGATGAATTAATCAATAGCGTAGAAGTACCAAGGTAATATATAGTATAGTAAACAAAAAGCTAGTTTACATAAAATAGTAATATCCAGCTTTTTACAAAAGTCTGTATTAAGTACAAGGTACAAAGTACAAAGAATAAGACTTTCTTTCTGAACTATCAAAGCACTAAAAATAGCATACTAGCTTTTTTTAATGCTTCTGTTCTCTTGGTACTTTATACTTCGTACTATTAGACGGCAATTTAGTTATAGCTTTATCATAATAAACAACGTATTGAAGTATTTTAAACTTACATATCTCCGTGCTCGTTTTTTTTGGGTATTTAGCGCAAACTTATTTCTTTTTGTATCGGCTTATTTCATCCCTGAAATGTTGACGGTATCAAAAGTAATCTTTGCTCTTTTGTGTATTGTTGCTATGCTTGATCTGTATCGGCTCTATGCCATAGACCATGAAGTTAAAGCAGAGAGGACGCTACCTTTTGCCCTTTCTTTAGGAGACGAAAACATAGTCAAGATAGTATTGAATACTGCCCATACAACGGGTTATAAGATTGAGCTTATTGATGAGCTCCCTGTACAATTTCAAAAAAGAGATTTTTCTTTTGAAGAGCAAATCACAGATAAGGTTACTTACCAATACCCTCTAACACCTCCTGAGCGAGGAGAATATGCATTTGGTAATATCTTGGTGTTTTTGTCCTCTTCTATTGGTTTCTTTGCACGCAAGTATGTATTAGGCTCTCCTCAGAACATCCCCGTTTATCCTTCTATCATAGCCATGAAAAACTACAGCCTTTACTCTATGCAAAAGGCGAGTAAGTTTTATGGTATGAAAAAGATGCGACGCATAGGGCAAAGCTATGAGTTTGAACAAATAAAGGAGTATATATTGGGTGATGACTTACGCAACGTAAACTGGAAGGCTACAGCGAGAACAGGAGACTTAAAGGTAAATCACTTTCAAGAAGAAAAATCACAACAGGTATATACCATCATAGACAAAGGTAGAACAATGAATATGCCTTTTAACGGCATGTCGCTCTTGGACTATGCTATCAATGCTACATTAGTTATCAGCAATGTAGCATTGCAAAAGCAGGATAAGGCAGGACTGATTACGTTTTCGGATATTATAGGCAATACGCTCAAAGCCCAAAATGACCCAGGACATATCTCCAGAGTATTACAAACGTTATATAAAGAAAAAGAAAGAGATACCGAAGCCAACTACGAACTGCTTTATCAACTAAGTAACAAGCTAGTGCATGGCAGAAGCTTGCTCTTTTTGTTTACCAATATAGAGAGTGAGTATTCTTTAGAGCGTATCTTGCCTATCTTACGAAAGTTAAATCAACGCCACATCTTGATTGTAATTTTCTTTAAAAATAGTGAACTAGAGGACTACGGATATTCAGAAGCGAAAAATACAGAAGAGATTTATTTGAAAACCATAGCCGAAAAGATGTCGGTAGAGAAAGAAAAGTTAAGCCTTTCGTTGAATATGTATGGCATACAAACGATCTATACCGAACCCGAAAACCTTACACTACACACCCTTAACAAGTATTTGGAGCTAAAATCAAGAGGAATGATTTAATAGTAAGCATTCGGTTAAACCCGTTTAGTTCTTTTGCAGGCGAAAAAGTAGTAAAGGCTAGATATTTTCATGTTACTTTTCCTAAGATGCCCAAACGTCGGGAGCGAATAAAAACAGGATCAAGTAACGCCTGATAGAAAAAGTATTATGTAATCACAGGCTATGTTTTTTAAACAAGAATCATAGTAACCAAAAAATCAAGTAAAAACGGAAGAGCTACCGCCATCCAGCTGGCAAAAGAAATCTCTTCATAAAAAGTATTTTCAAAATAAGCCGTCAATACTGGATTTGGAGGAGTCCTTACCAAGGTAGCCACTCCACCTATATTAGCAGCATAAGCTACGCCTAAGAACAACGCCAAAGCAAAGTTCTTTTGTCCTTTGCTTAAGATTTGTTGACCTTGGAGAAAGAGTAACATCACAGATTGAGCGATAGGCAACATCATTACTGTGGTAGCAGTATTGCTGATCCACATACTCAATAATGCCGTAGCCAGCATAAAACCTAAAATAACGCCATTGGCATGTGTTCCTGTTTTTTGGATGATGAGCAATGCTATACGCTTGTGCAGGTTCCATTTTCCATGACTAACGCAATGATAATCCCCCCATAAACAAATAGACAATAGGAGAACTGTAGGGCATGCTTGCTTCTTTTATGGAAAACACCTTTAGCAGTGGAAAAAGTATGATAGGGAGTAATGCGGTGGCGGCAATGGAGATAGCCTCTGTAACCCACCATATCAACATCAGTGCAGCGATGGCTATCACTTTGTTTGCTTCCTTACTCAATGTAGTGCTTAGAGGAAAAAATAGTAGTACAGCAAAAATAATCAGCCCTATAAAAAGACCTATTACTTTAGTGCTTTGTTAAGCTTGGGGTTTATTAGCTTGCATAAATATCACGGTTGAATACTCAACACTAAAGATAAGTAAGAGCGTGTTTAAATTGCTATCCTTTGAACATAAATTTTAAACACACGCTACAACGCCAGCATCTTTACTGTGTCCCCTACCATCCTACTTTGTAATTTTAGAAACCTTAGGTTACTGATAGTAAACAAGCTTTACCCTTCAAGAAAAGTCAAATAATAAAATTACAAATAGCAAATAACAAAAGTTTAAAATTTGCTATTTGTAATTTGATGCTTTAAGGAATGTTATTTCACTACCTAACGTTATTTGAAATTTATGTAAGTATTCGGTTAACTACGTCTTTGTTTTCATGAGCTTTTGGCTTTTAGGTATTAGCAATTAGCTTTTTT
>WTJX01000165.1 GCA_011524675.1 Cytophagales bacterium | reverse complement strand
GGTTTAGGCTTGTCTATCTGCGAAAACTTGGTCAACTTACAAGGAGGAACTATTTGGGTAGAAAGTGTCTTTGGTGAAGGAAGTACTTTCTTATTTGAGTTGTCTTTTCCTTTGGGAACAATGCAAGATGTACCTGAGAGCGGAAGAGAAAGCTCCAATTCATATGATCTTACGGGCACAAAAGTACTCTTGGTAGAAGACCATAACATCAACCAGGTATATGCAACTAGCATACTAGAAAATGAAAAAACCATCGTTGACTTGGCAGAAAACGGCTTGGTGGCTATCGAAAAATTACAAGAACAAAACTACGACATCGTGCTGATGGATATTCAGATGCCTATCATGGATGGACTAGAAGCTACTGCTATCATAAGACAAGAAATGAAATTGGATATCCCTATCATTGCACTCACAGCAAATGCTATCAAAGGTGATTCAGATAAATATTACAAAGCTGGTGTAAACGATTATCTTTCTAAACCTTTTAAGGACACTGTACTTATTTCCAAAATGGGAAAATTGCTCAATAAAGATGTAATTGAAAGCAATAATGATGTGGTACCACAAGATTTCTTGAAAAAGGTTAGAGCATTTAATCAAAAGAAATTGTTTAGCCTTAGCAAACTGGAAGGGCTATCTAGGGGCAAGCAAAGTTTTGTCAACAAAATGGTGGATTTATTCATAGAAGAAACGCCCAAACTATTAGAGCAACTAATTGAAGCCAATAGCAATCAAGATTTTGATAAGCTGTCTTCGTTGGCGCATCGTATGAAGTCTTCTTTAGGTATGCTTGATGCGAATAGTATTCATGATGAAATACGACTACTAGAAAAATATGCTCATGAAAAGATTCACCTTATAGAAATACCTAAATTAGTTCAAAAAGTTACGCATGTATGTAAACAGATTGTTACTGAGCTTAAGTCTTATCAAGTACATGAGGAGGCTTAGTTAGGTTGAGATGTTAAACAAGTAATGATTTAGTGATTAATTGAGTTATGAATTATGGGTTATAGGTGTAAAAAAGCAATAGCTAACTACTAAAAACTCATGGACTATCAACCATCGACTATGGGCTCGTTCTAAAGACGTAAAGACCTATTGACTTAGAGACTTAAAGACGTGAAAAGCAAGATTTTATTCCGCGAAAGTGGCGTAAATTAATTAATGATGAATGATGAAGAATTAATAATGGGGTGTAGTGCGGATTTGGAGAGTAGAGCTTTATAGGAATGAAGAAATGAAGAAAATGAAAAAATGAAGGAAGGTAGTGATTAGAGATTAGTGGTTAGTGGTTAATAAACTTTGTACTCAATGTGGAGCGGATTGAAAGAGTAGAGCTTTATTCAAAAGTACTAGGTACAACGATTTCAATTTACGATTGGACGATTGACTATTTACCATTTAAAAACTTACGGACGTATTAACTTAAAGACTTAAAGACGTGAAAAGCAGGACACAGGGCGTAAAGCTCTTTTGAAAAATCAAAAAACTATTGTCTATCGACCATCAACTATAGACTTATTATAGCAACATACAACTTAACGACTTTAAAAAAAAAATCGTATGAAAGCAATCATGCAGCGTGTAAGCACGGCTAGTGTAAGCATCAATGAAAAAATCTATTCTCAGATAGGGCAAGGTTTACTGGTCTTACTTGGAATCACGCAGGATGACACTCAAGAGGATGTTGATTGGTTATGCAAAAAAATAATTGGCCTACGTATTTTTTCTGATCATGATGGAAAAATGAATTTATCTGTCAAAGATATTAAAGGTGAAATATTGCTTGTGAGTCAGTTTACACTCTATGCCTCAACAAAAAAAGGAAATAGACCTTCTTTTACAGAAGCGGCTCCTCCTACGCTTGCTATTCCTTTGTATCAAGCTTGTATTTCTCGCTTACAAAATGAGTTAGGTAAAAATATTAAGACAGGACAGTTTGGCGCAGATATGCAAGTTAGCCTTGTCAATGATGGACCTGTTACCATTGTCATAGATACTAAAGATAAAAAATAAAAGCTTTATGAGTTTAAAGTATGTTCGAGTTGAAAAAACTTTTAGCTTGGATTTTTCTTTTTAACTTCGTGATGTAAAATTACTTATTTACTTAAAGAAGGCTTTGCAAAACCGTAGTTATGCAAAGCCTTCTTAAATTTTATAGTATGACAATCAAAGACTTACAAAAAGATGTAGATACATGGATCAAAGACATTGGTGTACGCTATTTTAATGAATTGACCAATATGGCGATGCTTACCGAAGAGGTAGGTGAGCTTGCAAGAATTATCGCTAGGAAATATGGTGAGCAGTCTTTTAAAGACTCTGACAAAAAATATGATCTTGCAGATGAAATGGCTGATATTCTGTTTGTTTTGACCTGTCTTGCCAACCAAACAGGGGTGGACTTGACAGAAGCGATACAAAAAAACTTAGATAAAAAAACCAATAGAGATAAAGATCGCCATAAAAACAATAAAAAACTGAGTAAATAGTTTTTTTGTATGCGTTCTATATAGCACGTTTTGGTTCGCAAGAGCTTTTGGCTATTCAGTCATGAAAATTAAGATGCAATTCACCGAATGTTCACATTTTTTTACTAATAAGAGAAACATCATAGTTGTTACATTGGCAACACCCTACCTAAAAAGTAGTTTTGATAAGGTAGTTAAACGACAAACAGAGGACATAAATCTAAAGAATAATAGTATTCTAAAAACAAAAGGGTAACTTCTTCGGTTATTAGGTCATATTTTACTAAATTCGCACCCTAATTTTCAAAAATCATGACATCAACTGACATAAAAATCACTAAAGCTTCGTCGTCGAAGATTCATCAAGTAAACTTTGATAATCTTGGTTTTGGACAAGTCTTTTCTGATCATATGATGGTGGTTGACTATCAAAACGGGAAGTGGGGAGAAGCAGAAATAGTCCCATATGGCAACTTATCTGTCGCGCCCTCTCTTACTACTTTGCACTACGCACAGACTATATTCGAAGGCTTAAAAGCCTTTAGACAAGCTGACGGTAGTGTAGCTGTTTACAGACCAGAAAAACATGCTGCTAGGTTCAATATCTCTGCTGAAAGACTATGTATGCCAGATTTCCCAGAAGAGCTGTTTGTAGAGGGAGTGAAACAACTCTTAAGTATTGATAGTGAATGGGTTCCGTCTCAAAAAGGTACTTCTTTGTACATCAGACCTTTTATGTTTGCTACGGATGAATTTTTGGGTGTAAGACCTTCTAGAGCATATAAATTTTTGATTATCACTTCTCCTGCTGGTAGTTACTATGAGGGTGGGGTAAAGGTAATCGTAGAAGATAAGTACGTAAGAGCTTCTGAAGGTGGCACTGGATTTACCAAAACAGGCGGTAACTACGCTGCCTCTCTTTATCCTGCCGTAAAGGCATTAGAAAAAGGTTACCACCAAATTCTTTGGACTGACTCTAAGGAACATAAGTATGTAGAAGAAATTGGTACTATGAATGTTATGTTTCAGATAGGTGATAAGTTAGTTACACCTGAACTTAACTCTTCTCTGCTCGCTGGTGTTACTAGAGCTAGTGTTATTGAGCTTGCCAAACATTGGAACATCCCTATAGAGGAAAGAAAATTGAGTATAGATGAGATTGTAGAGGCACACGAAAAAGGTATCTTGAAAGATGCTTTTGGTACTGGTACGGCAGCTACTATTACTCATATAGAGACTTTAAACTACAAAGGTAAGGATTACCACCTTCCTCCTATAGAGGAGAGACAGCTCTCTAAGAAGTTTCACAACTACCTAAGCAAATTGAAGGTAGGAGAAGCCGAGGACGAGCTTAAGTGGATGACATCTATCTAGCGATTGCTGCACACATCACTTTATTCTATTGAAATGACTAAGGTGGTGTGTAAGTTCTTTACTCTCTTCTTGTATGATCCCTTTCTCATTCAAGTGATCTATTCTTACTTTTCCAGAAGCATGTATGATGTGATCTTTGTCTATCACTATCCCCACATGAGTAATTCTACCACTTGAAGTAAAAAAAGCCAAGTCATTAGGTTGATGTTCACCAAAAGCGACCTTCTCCCCTATTTCTGCTTGTTGATAAGCGTCTCTTGGCAACTTGATCCCTGCAAGCTTGAATACTTGCTGTGCAAAACCAGAACAGTCTATCCCAAAAACACTTTTCCCTCCCCACAAATAAGGTGTCTCTAGGTAAAGCTTTGCAGTAGGTATAATTTCTTGTTTCTGACTAGACACTTTGCTTATGCCATCTATAAGCTCGTACTGAGATGGTAAAATTGCTCCTATGCTCAAAAGATGTTGTTGCGCTCCTACTTGCACTAAGGCATACTTACTCACAACAAAGGAGGTGTCATCTGAACTATAGGGACAACTAGATTGCTTCTTATCTATCCACCCTATGTAGTCATCAAAAGCTACTTTAATTTTGACCCATTTTTCTTGGGACTCTAAAACTTCATAGGTTTCACCATAGAGCAATTGACTTACCATTTCTGCCTTGTCAGAAGCTTCTGCCCTGATGGGTACAACACTTATATTGGTTTGTAGCATAGTTTTCTTCTCTTTCTGTTTTAAAAAAAAATATATGTAATG
>WTJX01000087.1 GCA_011524675.1 Cytophagales bacterium | reverse complement strand
TTTTAAAGTGACTAAAAGAAAACTATATTGTACTTCAAGAGAAATCTTATTTCTCCCTCCACATTTTTTTAATTTCTGTTTGAAGCCCATTTGATAGTCTCTTTAGCAAGACCGACTGTTCGGGGAACTTATTAGAATAAATCAAGGCTTCTTTTTCTAAGAATTTTTCTGGAGAAGTCGTTTCAAAGGTATTGATGCCACTGTTTTTTTGATACTTGTACTTAATTTTATAGACAGTTTCATCATTTTCCTCTTGCTTAGTCTTTACTTTTGAAATTAACTCACTTACTGTGAATGAAAAATCTTCTAAAATCATTAAATATTTACTCAGCTTTTTTACGCTACGTTCTATAAGTATTACCCCTATCAACGGAAAAAGAATCACAAATACCGCATTATAAAGTGCAAAAGGCGCGTTTCTCATCCCTATGATACGGGATGTAGCTATGTCGTTTTTCACATATTCTATTGACACAGTATCACTAAGACTAATGGTCGCATTTGATGAGTAGGAAGAACCTACTATAATGCTATCACTTTCTAAAAACTTATATTGATACTCTAAAATACTCTCATCATTTTCAGCAGTATTTGTCTTTTTTATATTGATAACTACTGCCGATGATTGTATCAATTCTTGATTAATGTACGATAATGATTTGACGTCTGCTTTTGAAAGAAACACAACAGAAATAGGAATCCCTAGGATCAAGAAAAACAGCCCTGTTACAAAATCGTTCCCTTTACTAAGGGTAGCTAACTTATGTCTAATAGATGGCTGTATGGTCATATAAATAAGCGTTCTGTTAAGCTCGTTTAGTTCTTTTACTGGCTAAGTACTTGTAAAGGTTAGTTTTTCTCACTCTGCTAACTCACCTGTCAAGGCATGTAAGAAAGTAATAATTTCACCTACTTCTTTAGGAGAGAGTCGTTTGCCTGTCTGTATCTCGGACATCGTTCTTACCACAAGCTCTAAATCTTTGATGCTACCGTCATGCAAGTAGGGGGCTGTCTCTGCGACATTACGCAAGGAAGGTACTTTGAACAAATACAAATCACTGTACTTCTCTGTAACCTTATACCTGCCAGAGTCTATTTTGGCACTATGAGTATAGTTCCAATAAGGTTGAAAAATACCAAACTTATGAAACAGTTGCCCACCAAGTGTTTTGGAAGTATGACACGTGATGCAATCTGTACGCACAAAAGTGAGCAAGCCTTTTTGTTCTGCATCTGTCAATGCCTTTTTGTCCCCTTGTACAAAGCTATCAAATCGCGAATGTGTAATGAGTGTTCTTTCAAATGCTCCTATAGCATTTTTGACCTGCTCAAATGAAACAGCATCGTCTTGAAAAGCAGTCTTAAAAAGCAAAGGATATTCGTCGTGTTGCCGAAGCCTCTCTTCTACTTCTTTGGGGGAAGACATCGCCATCTCATGAGGGTTGAGAATGGGACCCGCTGCTTGGCTCTCCACGTCAGGCTCTCTACCATCCCAAAACTGCGTAAAATGCAATGCTGCATTAAAGGTAGAAGGTGAATTTCGCCCTGTCAAGTACCCTCCTACTCCCCTAGAAAACTGTTTATTATCTACTCCAAAGTGCGTGAGTTTATGACATGAATTACAACTAATGCTTTGATCTTTGGATAAAATAGGATCTGCATAAAGCTTTTTACCCAAAGCGATGACATCCGCAGAAGCCTTTTCTTTTTGCTCTTGTGGGTTCTCTAAGGCTTGATAAAAATACTGCTCTAAGTAATAGTTCAATTCCTTTTCTTCGTCTGGAGTAAGTGATTGTGCCAAGCTAACTTTCCCTAGAATAAAGAAAGCTAAAAAAATAGACAACGTACTTCTCTGTTGTGCTACGAAGTACGATAAAGAGATTATAGTTTGCATGAGTTTAGGTATTCAGGTGTTCAAGTTAAAAAAATAAGTAGGTGGACAAAAACAATTGTGGTTAAAAAACGAGAGATTTTATTGTACGTACCCGTTCGGTAAACCACCAGTTATGCTTTAGATTTTCTTGACTTTTCACTAAACACATATGAACTATCGACCATAAATTATGAGCTTATTTACTAAAAAACCAAAACCTCATTAGAACTAAGACGAATCCCGATTAAAAACCAATATTCATCTATATTATTAAATAAAAAAAACAGTATATTTAAGAAAAAAAAACATACTTATGAGCATCAGAAATGTACAAATCACTATTAGTATCCTATTTATACTCGCCTACTTTGCCTTGATAGGCTCTGTATTAGCGATAGAGGTAAGTGGAAAACCTATAGGAGAATCGGCTAATTCGTTAATGGGAGAACTAAAAATATTGATAGGAGTACTTACCGCAGCAGTAGCACAAGTACTTAACTTTTGGTTCAATACCCTCAAAGAGCATGGGGATAAAAACGCAAAAGAGGCATAAGCTGAAAAAACAACTTATGCCTCTTTGCATAAAGCGATGCTTCCGAGGAAGTATCGCTTTATTTTTGATAGTATGAGTAGCACTTTTGCGCTACTCATTATATAATATTGGTTACGCTAATACTTCTTTCACTCTATCAGCAGCATCTTTAAGGATTACCGCAGATTTCACTTCTAGCCCAGACTCATTGATGATCTTAGCCGCTTCTTCTGCATTAGTTCCTTGAAGTCTTACAATGATAGGTACACTGATGTCTCCGATGTTTTTATATGCTTCTACTACACCGTTTGCGACTCTGTCGCAACGTACAATACCACCAAAGATGTTGATTAAGATCGCTTTTACGTTAGGATCTTTCAAGATGATTCTAAATCCAGCTTCTACCGTTTTAGCGTTAGCACCTCCACCTACGTCAAGGAAGTTAGCAGGCTCACCACCCGAAAGCTTAATCATATCCATGGTTGCCATCGCTAGACCAGCACCGTTTACCATACAACCCACGTTACCGTCAAGCTTCACATAGTTAAGGTCAGACTCAGAAGCCTCTACCTCTAGTGGATCTTCTTCGTAGATATCTCTCAATGCAGGATAATCCTTGTGACGGTACATCGCGTTATCGTCAAGGTTTAGCTTCGCATCCAATGCCATGATCTGATCGTCAGAAGTATGCAACACAGGGTTGATCTCAAACATAGAAGAATCAGAATCTTCGTAAGCTTTGTACAATGCAAAGATAAACTTCACCATATCTTTGAAAGCAGCACCTTCAAGACCTAGAGCGAAAGCAATTTTTCTAGCTTGGAATGCTTGAAGACCAGTAACAGGGTCTATCCACTCTTTTACTATTTTTTCTGGTGTTTTTTCTGCTACCTCTTCGATGTCCATACCACCTTCAGTACTTGCCATGATGATGTTTTGGCTAGTTCCTCTGTCTAGTAAGATAGAAAGGTAATATTCTTGTGGCTCTTTTGGACCAGGATAGAACGCATCTTCTGTGATTAATAGTTTTCTCACCAATTTACCTTCCGGTCCTGTCTGTGGCGTTACAAGGGTCATGCCTAAGATCTGCTCTGCATACTCTTTTACTTGATCCATGTTTTTGGCGATTTTCACACCTCCACCTTTTCCTCTTCCACCTGCGTGAATTTGAGCTTTTACAGCAAAGAAAGTCGATCCTGTCTTCTCATTAATTTTTTTTGCTGCCTCCACTGCTTCCTCTACAGTGTCCGCTACGATGCCAAAAGGAACTTTTACACCATACTTCGTTAGGATGTCCTTCGCCTGATATTCGTGAATATTCATTTTTCTATGATTTAATGATTGCTTTTTAGCTCAAATGTGTAGCATTATTTACGTATTATTGTGCTACCAATTTGTGGTTGCCGTACGACCAAGTAGTCATACTTGCTTTTCGCGCTACGAAGCTAATTTATTTACTTATTTTTTTCAATAAAACGCCCATACTTTTATGTTATTAAAGGCAAAAAACATTTTTAAGTCCTTTGGAGAGGTCGATATACTGCGAGGAGTAGAGGTAGCTATCCCCGAAAATAAGATTACCACCATCACAGGAGCATCAGGTGCAGGCAAAAGCACACTATTACATGTGCTTGGCACACTAGATACACCCGATAGTGGCGAGGTCATCCTAGACGGACAAGACATTACAAGGCTCACCAAAGAAGAGCTGGCAGAGCTAAGAAACAAAACCATGGGCTTTGTATTTCAGTTTCACAACCTATTGCCCGAGTTTACAGCCCTAGAAAATGTAATGATGCCTGGCATGATAGGGCAGCGCAACAATGCAGAGCTTACAGCAAAAGCAAAAGAATTATTACAAAGCTTAGGCTTAGAGAAAAGGATAAACCACAAGCCTTCTGAGCTATCAGGCGGTGAGCAGCAAAGAGTAGCTGTCGCTAGAGCTTTGGTCAATGATCCCAAAATAGTATTTGCCGACGAGCCTAGTGGTAACCTTGACTCAGAAAATGCAACCGCACTGCACGAACTGTTTTTTGAACTGAGCAAGTCTTGTGCTTTTGTCATCGTTACACACAATAATGAGCTAGCCAAAATATCACATCTGAACTTAAGGTTAAAAGATGGGGAGATAGTGAGTTAGTATTTGGGTGTTCGAGCGTTCAGGTTTTCAGGTGTTCAGGTTCTGCAAGTATTTGGTAACGTAGGG
>WTJX01000601.1 GCA_011524675.1 Cytophagales bacterium | reverse complement strand
CCCATATCTCCAGCCATCGCTTGATAAACGTAAAATTCTTTATTGCCTTGTATGTACATATTACCTTTACCTGTATAATACTCTCCATTAATTGCATGATACTCCCCTGCATTGAGTATAAACATTTCTTCACCATTTACATAAATGGTGGTACTGTCATAAGCCGCCACCACTACTGGTTGTTCCAATTCATCTATACCCTCACCTCTCATAAGAATATACTCATCACCAATAATATCCACAGGAGCAATCTGGTCAAAACCATTATCCCAGCCAGTTGTACTAAGAGGGTTTACCCCAAGTGTAGTACCACAGTTTACAGCGATAGGTTTGTTTGAGGTGATTTTTGTCCCAAAACTATTATTTTCATATCCTCTAGTTACATCTTCTATTTTTTCGGCTATCATATACGACTGTCCCTTATTCAATGTAAAGGAATGATCTGCTGTAGTATGTGGATCATCTTTCTTTTTGGGCAAGCCATGAAACACAACTTTGGGGCTAATGTCAGTAATGTTAACTTTTGTATTGTTTTGGGTAGCTGTAATAGTGATAAAATGTGAAGATATATAGTTTGACCCATCGGCTCTGTAGCCCACATACATATGCCCTGTTCTAAACTCTGTCCCCAAACCAGCAACACCCTTTGAGGTAAGTGAAGCAGCTTGGTTCCCTGCTGAGTTCCTTACATTAGCAAAAAAAGCCTTGTCCGCTTCCAAACGTAGCCCCCCTTTGTTCAATGGTCTATTAAGGTCTTTTAAAAAGTAAAAACATCCCAACTGATTGGGGTAATTCCCCAATTCATAGAGCGCTGGCTCATCCTTGCTTACAGCAATGCTATCTACAAAAGTATCTACGCCATCGTATAGCATAACGTAAAACGTCTCTTCTGCAGGAGTAGTCAAGTATAAATTATGAACCCCTAAAGCAGCCTCACCAAAAGTACAAAAAGGAGGAATGTAATGTACTTTTGACAATTGCCCGTAAGTAGTTATCGTGAAAAATAAAGCTAAAAAAGTAATTCTTTGTTTCATGTGTTTCGAAAGTGTTCAAGTGTTTGTGTATTCGAGTGTTCAAGTTGAAAAAAGCCTTGCGCTGTGTGACATGGGGTTTGTGCCCTTAAGTAGTTATCCAAAAAATACTTATGACCATTTGCTTTTTAGCTAAACCAAATCAATGCATAACCTTTTACCTTGTTCAAACAAATTTGCTTCAAAACACGCCTCAAAATCAAGTAATAACAGGTTATAATAGTAGTTTAACTAACGAAAAACACCCTAACATTACTACACTGGTAGTTTTCAATACACTAATAACAAAAAAATGCTACTTACATATAATAAGAGAAGAAAAAGGGAATGCTATGTAAAAATGGTGTGTAAACTGTTTACACACCAAACGAGCATGTTAAAAACGTTAAACGTTGAAGACTATCTAGTTTAGCTCAAAAGGGAAATATAAAAATACTCAAAGCCCATAGCTCATTGCTCAAAGCTTTTTCAACTTGAACACTTGAAAAACACCCTAAGAAGATTGGGGTTAGTTAAGTTCTTTGGCGTAAATGACCTGATGAGAAGTTCCGATATGCCTACCTTCTACTTCTATCAATAATTCATATTGTGCAGGAATAGTACCATCAAAGCTTTTGGTTACCTCATTTGAGAAGGCATCTGTCAATATCTTTTTGTACATATAGTCTTTAGAAATACTTGAGTCATGAAGAAAAAATAACATCTCTACTCCTTCAAACTTTGTTTTCACTACATACAGAAAAGTACCTCTCTTTTCTCTTACTAGCTGCCTTTGATATGCTTCTTGTTTGAGGTCTCCAGTCTTCACCAACTTGCCAATGGGTTCAGATGGATGACCAAAGCGCTGATCGAAAGATGATTTATCAAAATAACCAGATAGAATATTTAAATCAAATTTACCAAATCTACCAAAAAACAGTATATTGGTATTTACTTCTTCGAGCTCACTAGAGAGTCTTACTTCATACGGTTGCTTAGCGAAGGAATAATTTTGACGAATAGACTCTGCAAAACGGTACATTTTTATATCCGCATGAGTACTTGTACTTAACTTAATTTTCCTTTCAGAATATTTATTAATCACATTCGTAAAAAGCCTACTATTATTCAAGTCTAAGTTATTATCACAAATATAGCGTACCCTATCCATTGTAGGATCATACTCTCTATACATCACCTTATCTCCAACAACTATCTGCGTAGGTATATCGCTTGAGGCTATGGAACTAAAAAGACTAGGGAGTTCTTTTTTGGACTGTGTGTTTTGATAAAAGAAAAAAAGATACAGGTTTATAGCTACAGATATCAACAAAAACAATCCACTATATAGCAATATTCCTTTTTTCTTAGTTTTCTCTATAGAAGGAGAAAGCGCTGCGCTACTTTCTAACTGTATTTTGTATTGTCCTTTTGGGATAGATATTTTATGTCTTTCATTTTTACCTTCTGACAAATAAAAGAGTTCGAGTTTTTTTCTCAAAGAATGAATATAAGTGCGTACCTGAGAGTCAAGGGCGATTTGCATATCCTTACCATCGCTCAACACATCAATAGCAATAGTAGAGGACTTTGGGTTCTCCCCTTTTTTTTCTGCTTCTATGAGATAATATAATATTTTTATTAGAACAGTTTGTCCATGAAATATTTTTACCTTTTCAAGCTGCCGAACAATCTCTTCTTTTTTATTTATCTCCTCTATATTCATTAAAAACACTTTTATAAAGTAAAAATACAATGTAGCAGCGAGTCATCAAAAACTTAACCCAAAAAGTAAAAAGTCTCATTTAAATGTTATATGCGCGCATATGCAAGTTAGTGCAACTGCATTCTTGTAAATAGTAGGATCATTATAGTGTCATAGAGACAATAATTAATTCTCTTTGATATTCAAATCTAGTGTAAGATTAAATAATAAATTATGAATAAACTTTTTACAATTTTATCTATTATGTTTTTGTCATATCAATCGTTTGGTGTAAAGACATACGTTCCAGCAAAAACGTTGACCAATCTCAAAAGTAGTGATATCCTCATTGATAATGATGATATCGTCTTAAGCCCTACAGATACATTAGTATATACAGTTACTACACCTGTTTTAACACCAGGCACTGGTAATGATACTTCGGTAGATACGGCTAAAGCATTTGTAAGATTGAAATATAACAATGTAGGAGCAGGAGTAAATGGACAATTGACTTTTGTCAATACTTATGAAACATATTCTGTTCTAACAACTAATGGTGTCAATAGTACTGTATGGACAGGTCAAGATTCTATCATTATGTTAGAAAACACTACCCAAGAGATCTTACTTACTCAATACAGGAACGGAAGACGTAACCATTAAGAATATCACATTCCTCAAAGGTGCTAGAGTTTCTGTCATCTCAAATACTGTGAATGAGCTTTTTGGTACTGGTGAGACAAGTGTGCGCGTAGGACCAAGCCCTGCAACAGATCTACTAACCATTGCTTTGCCTTCTACTATTGCTTCTATGAATCTAAAGATTTGTTCATTAGATGGAGCAATACAAAAAAGATTTACTGTAGAAGGGGCATTTAGTGTAGATGTATCTGATCTAAATACAGGCATCTATCTATTGATAGATGAGGAAACAGGGAATTATAAAAAAATCATGGTCAACTAGACCTATCAACGTTTTGTTTTTTTAATTGAGTAGAGAGGCTGTACTACATTGTAAAATGTAGACAGCCTTTTATTTTTTTCATTCAGCAAAGATTTTCTCTCCCAACTCACACAACAATCCAACTAACCATTGAAAAGCTCATCACTCACAACCCATAACCCAACACTAATCTCTAATCGTTAACCACTAATCACTTTTCCCACTTTCGTGGAATATAATCATGCCCCCCAACGTCCTTAGGTCTACATGTCTTCCGTCTTATCTCTTAAAGTCTCACAGTCTTTGTAGTCTAAAATTCTTACTACTCAAAAAAAGAGGCAATAACAACCAATGAGTGAAATACAAAGCCATTTGCAAGAATTACAAGCGCTATATGCGCGCATATGCAGGTTATTGCAACTGCAATCCAAAAAAAAACAAGAACTTTAGACTATCAAAAAAACGCAAGCAACTTTTGCTACAAAACATCATCGACAGATCCCAAAAGTAAAGATGATGTATTTTTCTCTAAAAATAGAAACCTATCTATTGATGAAAAAAAGTGTTTATGAAAGAAATTAGGTTCGATTAGAAGCTATACGATTTTGTTTTTTAATTGAGTAGAGAGGCTGCTCTGCATGACAAATGCAGACAGCCTTTTATTTTTTCAGTGCACCAGTACCTTACGTAAGTCTTTAGGTCGCTTTATCTTATATCTAATCTCTTAACATATCACCATCCCTTAAAAAGGGTTTTGCAAAACCTTCTAAATTAAAACCGCTTCTACTTCTATATAACAGTAAATTAGACTTGTTTTTTTGAGCGCGCTACATCTTTTAAAACACAAAAAGGCATGAGCTTAAAGCTCATGCCTTTTTGTATTAAGTAGGTATAAGTAGTTGTCCAAAAATTACTTAATGAATAACTTCTTTACTTTCATAAATCCTTCTGTAGTCTTTATGTTCACATAATACACCCCTCTTG
>WTJX01000518.1 GCA_011524675.1 Cytophagales bacterium | reverse complement strand
AAGAACTCAAACCTACGCAACAAGAAACAGTACGCTTATTTTATTTGAAAGAACTGAGCTATCAGCAGGTAGCTGAACGCACGAAGTATGACTTAAAAAAGGTGAAAAGTTATATTCAGAATGGAAAGCGTAACCTAAAAAAATGTATGGAGGTGCATGGCTAAAGACAAAAAACATATCATCACTATTCCCGCAACTATTACTATTGCTGAGTTGATAGACTATGCAGAAGGTCGTATGTCCTCACATGAAGAACATCTCGTAGAAAAGTATCTTTTAGAGCATCCTTTTGAAGCAGAAGCACTAGAAGGTATTTTACTTATGGAAAAACCTGCCTTGGCAACAGTTTATGCTCAGAAAATTGAAGAAGCACTATTCCCTAAAGAGAAAAATAGAAGTGTTATTTGGTGGTGGGCTGTAGCGGCTTCCTTTTTGCTTTTGGTTGGCTTGTTTTTCTTTCCTTCTAATCCTACAGCTCGTATGACATCATCTAAAGTAGTAGAGCCCAATATACCACAAGCTGTAGATACTATAGTACAATATTCAGATACTACGGCACTTGCATATCATGAAAATGTACAGAAAAATAAAATTGTTGATAACGTAGCCTCTAGTCCTTTACAAAAATCTCAAGACATTAATGAAAAGTATACAATAGAGGGAGAGGAAATACTTGTTACTGATCAACTTCAAGATAAAGCTGTAGCATATCATGTTACAGAAGATATAGCTGATGGAAGTGCTAAGACGTTTTCATCTAACGAGATACAGTTGGAACAAGATGCGCAAGACGATCTCACAATTAAGGTTTTTTCACAGAAAAGATCAAACGAACAATGGTCTGTGGATTATGAAAGCCTTATTAACGAAATGCTGGTGATGATAGACATCGGTATGCAAGAAACAGTATTATACAATACAAAGGTTATTGAGGTTATGGAAGATCATAGTCAAAATGAGGCGAAGGAGATTACTGATGTAGTACCTAATACGATACCCAAGAAAGAAGAGCCTTTTATAACGCAGCAACCTCATACGATAAAAGAAAATAATAAGCGTCTTACTTTTGCAAAGAAAGCAAAGTCAAAAGCCAAAAAAAGTGTAAGTAAGTCAAGACGAAAGCTAGGATCAAGTTCAAAAGCTAAACCTCTACCTCCTCAAAAAGATATGGTTAGTGAAGAAATTGCATTGTATGATATAGAATCAACAATTTCCAAAAAAGCTGAAGTGCCATTGCAAGATAGTATAGTGCAAAAGGAAGTATCCGCAGATGAATTAGTATTGAAAGAAGAGTCTGTTCAAAAGAGCAATGATTTCCAATTTGAAGCGGTAAGAAAGTTAATAGAAAACAAAAAATATGATGAAGCAATGCGTAACTTAGCGGTTATGAATCAAGAAGAAGAAAAAACACGTTGGCTAAAAGCTATTACTCACTTTGGTAAAGGAGAGGCAGAAGATGGTGTGAAACAACTGCTGTATATTATTCAAGCTGATCAAGATACGCCTATTACCAAAAAAGCAAGGGAGATTCTCAGAAAGCTAAAATAACCTCAGCGTAACCATTATGTGTTTGAGTGTTCGTACATTCTAGTGTTTAAGTTGAAAAAGCCTTAGAGAAATACAAAACATCAAGAACATGATAGCATAAAAAAAGCATTATCCTTTGTACTTTGTACTCAATGCAGGTTTTTGTAAAAGCTGCATTGAGTACATTATTGTAAATTAGCCATAAATATTAAGAAGGAATCATTCCTTTGAGTTCATTGAGCTTCAATAGTGCCTCTACTGGTGAAAGCGTATTGATGTCCAACTGGGTAAGTAGCTGCTTCATATCCTCTAATGCAGGGTCAGCGGTAGCAAATAAGTTTAGCTGTGGTGCTATGTCTGGCACTTGTTTTAGCTTGGCTTCATTTTCTTCAGACAGTTTTTCTTTTTCTAAATGCCTCAATACTTCATCCGCTCTCAATACCACCTCTTGTGGCATTCCTGCAAGCTGCGCTACATGGATACCAAAGCTATGCTGTGTACCACCTTCTTTTAGTTTACGAAGAAAAATGACCTTACCACCACTTTCTTTGACAGAAACATTAAAGTTCTTTACCCGTTCTAGTTTTTCTTCTAGTTGATTGAGTTCGTGGTAGTGTGTAGCAAATAGTGTTTTAGCCCTTTTCTCAGTTTGATTGTGCAAAAACTCTACAATACTCCATGCAATAGAAATACCATCGTAGGTGCTTGTACCTCGTCCTATTTCATCCATGAGTACAAGACTACGGTCGCTTAAGTTATTTAAGATACTTGCTGTCTCAGTCATCTCTACCATAAAGGTAGATTCACCTTTGGATAGGTTATCGGATGCGCCAACCCTAGTAAAAACTTTGTCAACAATACCTACCTCAGCCCCTTTTGCAGGTACAAAGCTACCTATCTGTGCCATGATGACTATTAAAGCGGTTTGTCTTAGCAATGCAGATTTACCCGCCATGTTTGGACCTGTGATCACCATCACTTGTTGACTGGTGGTATCGAGATAGATGTCGTTAGGAATATAATTTTCTCCTTTGGGGAGCTGCTTTTCTATAACGGGATGCCTTCCTTCTGTAATCTTTAATCCCGTACTGCTAGAGATTTCTGGTTTTGCATAGGTGTTTTTGTTGGCAATACTTGCAAAAGATACCATACAGTCCAAAGAGGCAATGAGTTTGGCATTTTTGAGCATGGGTGTTACAAAAGCTGTAGTCTCTACCACTAATTGTTGGTAAAGTTCAAACTCTATACTATTGATGCGTCCTTCGGCATTTAATATCTTTTCTTCATATTCTTTTAGCTCAGGGGTAATGAAACGTTCTGCATTGACAAGCGTCTGTTTTCTTATCCAGTCTTCTGGTACTTTGTCTTTATGTGCGTTGGATACTTCTAAGTAGTAGCCAAATACTTTATTGTATGCTATTTTGATCTTAGGGATACCTGTGCGCTCTATCTCTCTTTGTTGCAACTGTGCAAGATACTCTTTCCCATTGTTGGAGATCGTTCTTAGCTCGTCTAGTTCTTCGTTGACACCTTCTTTGAAAATATTTCCTTGATTGGTGACTAAAGGTGGAGCATCTTGTATTTGTTCGGCTATTTTATTTTTAAACGCTTCACATAAATCTATCTCATCCGCAAGTACTTTCAGTTCGTCTAAGTCCACATTGAGCAGTTCTTCTACGATAGGTGCCATATGGGTCAGCGCCTTTAAGAGTTGTATCAATTCTCTAGGGTTTACGCGTTGAGCCGCTACTTTTGAAATCAAGCGCTCCATATCTGGTATTTCCTTTAGTTCTTCTGAAATCTGTTCTAATAGTTCGCTTTCAGAAACTAAAAAATCTACAATAGACAACCGTTTATTAATTTTTTCTTCGTCTTTGAGCGGAAGCATGACCCATTTACGAAGCAGTCGCCCTCCCATAGGGGTGAGGGTATGGTCAAGTATAGAGATAAGGGGAACACCGCCTTCTTGCCTTGGGTATAATAGTTCTAAGTTTTCGGCTGTGAATTTGTCCATCCAAACATATTGATCTGCTTCAATGCGAGCAATATTCATGATATGGGCTACATTCTTATGTTCTGTCATAGACAGGTAATGCAAGATTGCGCCTGCGGCAATCAAGGCTGTAGGCTGATTTTCTACGCCAAAGCCTTTGAGGTTTTTGGTATTGAAATGAGTAGTAAGTTTTTCGTAGGCAAAATCATAGGCGCAAATCCATTCATCTAAAGCGTAAGAGGCTTGGCTATCGTCAAAGTGTTGGTCGAAAAAAGCTTTGTGCTTCTTAGAAAAAATGATTTCAGAGGGTTTAAAGTTTTGTAGCAAACTCAATACGTAGGCTGTAGAACCTTCTGATAGCAAAAACTCTCCTGTAGAAATATCTAAGAAGGAGATGCCTACTTGTTTCTTTTCGATGTGTATGGCTGCTAGGTAGTTGTTTCGTTTTACTTCGAGTACATTGTCGTTGTAGGCTATGCCGGGTGTTACCAGTTCGGTTACACCACGCTTTACGATACCTTTTACTGTTTTTGGGTCTTCTAGCTGATCGCATATGGCTACTCTCTGACCTGCACGTACGAGCTTGGGTAAGTAAACATCTAAGGCGTGATGTGGGAACCCTGCCAGCGCTACATGTGAGGCAGCTCCGTTGGCACGCTTGGTAAGAGTGATGTCTAGTATCTTACTAGATTTTTCAGCGTCTTCACCGAAGGTTTCATAAAAATCACCTACTCTGAAAAGTAAAAGTGCACCTGGATACTTTGCCTTGATGGCATAGTATTGCTTCATGAGAGGGGTTTCTTTGCTCGTAGCCAAAACGTGATTTTTTTTAAGATTAATTCGGCTAAATTAAAGAAAAAAGATGGCTTCTTAGGGGAGTGTGGATAAAAGGTGTAAACATTCGGTGAACCTTCATGAGCTTTGGCTTTAGAGGTATTAGCAGTTTGCTTTTTAGTAATGAGTACATCGTTTATGATTTATAGTCCATATAAATTGTAGACTGTAGTAGATAAGAAGTTAGTTTACATTAAAATTCTATTATTCTGTTTTTTACAAAAGTCTGCATTAAGTACAAAGAATGTTTTCTTTTAAGGGCATCTCTAAAAACCCAAAATTACGATATTAGGCTAAAAATGGCTAT